>DLXM01000344.1 GCA_003448835.1 Bacteroidota bacterium
CTGAGCCCACGTAAATCCACCACTCCAGGGCGGATTTGCAGCAACACGAGGTTTTCCACTATAACTAATCGTGCGATTAATGAATTCACCGGGTTGATACATGCGTCCGAGCTGGATCCAGATTTTACCCGTTCGGCGATCGTACTTTTGTCCCACGCCAGTCGCATCATAGATGCCGTGGATTGTAAAAACGGTGTCCAGATCTAACACCAACCACTCTGTGGGATGAACTGTTTCTGCATGAACTTGTAAGGATCCATCTAATGAACGTTCGGCAGGATTGATATCCACAGCAAGATCATAATACGTTACCCGAAATGCAGCCTGCTCCGGAATTAGTGGTCCGCCCGAGTCCATCGGATTAGTCTGAAATCCATAAACTGAACGTGGAAGCATCGACAAGATGACCAACAGAAATGATATAGAATATTTACTTAATTGTGTCATAGTCATGGTATCCACTATAATTTGATTGAATTTACGTTTATATTCACCCAATCAATATATTAAAAGATCATGTTACAACAATATCACAGAACACCCTTTATCATTGACGGCGTGAACGGTGGATTTACCGAAGTTACCGGATTGATCCGCGTTGACCATGAACATTTAGTACTTGAGTTTCAGTCGGCGGATGCCATTTTAGGCATTGTGAAATCTGATTTAAAGACCAAAAAAATCCCATTTACTGCGATTCGTAGGCTGGACTTTAAAAAAGGTTGGTTTAGTGCCAAATTGACGTTACAGACGAATAGTATGTCAGATTTAGATGGGATTCCTGGCGCAAATTCCGGTTCAGTTGTTTTTCGTATCAAAAAAGCACATCGACAGGAAGCCATTGAACTGAATTCCTACTTTCAGATGGAATTTTCTGAGCACCGAATCCGCCAGCTCGATCAACAGTCTGAAACTCTCTGAGTTCTGACGACTCAAAGCGACCCACCAACTCGACTCGAATTCACAAAACACTAATCATCAAAGCTGGATTTGTTGGTTTTGTTTGAATCATTCACCCTGAGAAGACGTATTTGATAGGCTGATGATCTAAAGTAAATCGCGTAACCGTTTTAATCCCTCAGTTAGTTGATCCATTTTGGGACCGTAGGAAATTCTGGCATATCCATCGCATTGATTTCCGAACGCTGATCCCGGCGTGGTAGTGACCAGATGTTCAGTCATGGTTTTCATCACCCAATCCTCATCCGTACCGCCGTTTAGATCTGTGTCGGTCAGTTTCATGACCCAGTAAAAAGCACCTTCGCCGCCGTATAACTGGCGTTTATCTGCGAGATATTCATGCACGAGATCCCGTTTTTGGCGGTAAAGTCCATTTTGATAGATCAGCCACTCGCGTTCCTCCGGTGTATCACGAATCGCATCAAAAGTGAATTGTGTCAAAGCGGATACACACGTACAAACATACTGATGTGCTGCGATGTAAGGCTTAATAAGAATCTCCGGAAGTACAACCCATCCAAGTCGCCATCCGGTCATGTGATGACTTTTGCTCGCACCCCGAAGCAGTATGATGTAGGGATATTCATCCAAAAAATCACCCATACTTGCGCTTTCAGTGTAACTCATGCCGTAATACACCTCATCTGAAATAATCCACAGCGGCCCCTCTTTTCGGTTGGCAGCAAATTCGACCAGTTTCTTTAATTCGGATGCGTGTGCAACAGATCCTGTAGGGTTGGATGGATGTCCCAGCAGGATGGCGGTCGTGTTATTAGTAACCGCTTCGATCACCTTATCGGCATTAAATCTAAAATTATCGGATGCATCCAATGTGTAATATTTCGGCGTGCAACGACTAAGCTGACTCAGAGCGGGGTAAGTTAAGAAACCCGGATCAGGGAGCAGAATTTCAGCGTTTTCGTTTAAAATCGTATAAAAAAGCGAATAAAGTCCCTCCTGGACGCCCGAAGTTAGGCAAATATTGGCTGCTGTGATGCCTTTGGAAGCATACTCGGAGGCCAGTTTTTCCCGGAGTGAGACAATCCCTGCATTCAAGGTATAGCCCAGATTTTTCTCTCGAGCAACACGCGCAGCGGCTTCGCGAATAAACTCTGGAGTATCCTCGCCCGGCTGACCGAGACCAAGATTGATGGAGTCCTTCGGAGCTTTTTCAAAAATCTGTCGGAGTTTGCTTTGTTTGAGATGCAGATTTTGAGGAAAATATGGGTGAGTCATGGGATGATTTTACGCAAATGAGGATAGAAAATGATGGTGGTATAAAAATTTATAATCCAGATACCCTCTCAAGATATGATAAACGATGTATGCCCCGCAACCCCGACTTCCCCTCTTCCCCTCTTCCCCTCTTCACTTCTTCACTTCTTCACTTCTTCCCCTCCATAACAATTTAATAACAATACTTTTACACAAACATCACAATAGGATGATATTATTGCGACAATTATTACCAACCAAACAAATCGTATAATGAAACAATTAATATTACTGACATTATTGCTATTCAGTTTTGCTGCATCGGGATTATCACAAACCGGTACTCTCCAGGGTGTTGTGACCGATGAAAATGGAATCCCAATGCCTGGCGCAACGGTATTATTGGTCCAAATAGAAGGTAAAGGCA
This sequence comes from Bacteroidota bacterium, assembly GCA_003448835.1. Classification (GTDB taxonomy): domain Bacteria; phylum Bacteroidota; class Rhodothermia; order Balneolales; family HLUCCA01; genus UBA11400. The sequence continues at coordinate 2,603 of DLXM01000344.1, forward strand.
CAAATACTGATGTATACGGCAGGTTCACCTTAGTCGGGATTCAAGCAGGCACATATGAGCTTCAAGTAAGATATATTGGATATGAAACCGTATCCCGCCAAGTATCAATTGCGGCTGGAACCAATTCACCAGTTACAATTGAGTTGATTCAGGCTTCCACAGTAGGTGAAACGATTATCGTTTTAGGTGATGGACTCCGCGGACAAGCACGCGCTTTGAATCAACAAAGAAATTCAATGAACATCACGAATATTGTTTCGGCCGATCAGGTTGGACGATTTCCGGATGATAACATTGGTGACGCGCTCAAACGAATTCCGGGAATCACGATGCAAGGTGATCAGGGAGAAGCTCGAAATATTATTATCAGGGGAATGGCTACTCAGCTCAATTCAGTAACCTTGAACGGTGAACGAATTCCATCAGCTGAAGGTGATAACCGAAATATCCAGTTGGATTTGATTCCATCTGATATGATTCAAACCATTGAAGTTAGTAAAGCAGTGCGTCCGGATATGGATGCTGATGCCATTGGTGGTTCTATCAACCTGGTTACCCGTTCGGCACCAAACGAGCAACGAGTATCAGTAACAACTGCAAGTGGTCTGAACTTATTAAGTAATAAACCAATCTGGACCGGCTCTGTCGTAGCTGCAAACCGATATTTAGATAACAGATTAGGTGCGGTATTATCTGCATCCTACAACAACCATGATTTTGGTTCTGATAATATTGAGGCGGTTTGGTCAGAGGCTGATAACGGAATGATTGTTGTTGACGAATTCGATCTTCGAAAATATGTAGTTCGTCGAGAGCGTAAAAGCACTTCATTAGCATTAGATTATCGTTTAGATGATCAAAATACGATTTACGCATCGTTTATGTACAACTGGAGGGATGACTGGGAAAATCGCTATCGTATGCGAGTTAGCCAGATACAACGTGCTTTTGACCGTGGATCAGCAGCTCAAAGTGGAACTGGAATCTACAATTTGCCGGCACGGGTCGAGTTTCAAACCAAAGGGGGGATTGATAACGGAAGAGTTAAAATGACTCGTCTTGAAGATCAACGTAACCGAAATTTTACACTTGGTGGTGACCATCTTTTTGGAAATCTCAAAATGAACTGGTCAGCTACCTATGCTAAAGCTTCTGAAGAGCGTCCAAACGAAAGATACATTTCATTCAGACAGACCAACCGTCCTTCGTTTTTAGATATTTCTAATACTGAAAAACCCAATGCTGCACTTGTAGATCCAAATACCAACTTTGGTATAGGTTTAAATGAAATATCAGAACAGTACAGTTATACATCAGACGAAGACATCAATGCTCGCATCGATTTATTAAATCCATATAGCGATAAAGGATTTGTCAAATTTGGCGCCCGTCTACGAATGAAAGATAAACACCGCGATAATAATTTCTTTGCGTACGAACCATTGGATGAATCAATGTTCGAGAATCTCGGTACAGTTCCAAATTCGAGCCAGACTGATTCAGGTTTTCTACCAGGTAGTCAGTACCAGGCCGGTTATTTTGCGACACGTGAATTTCTTGGAAATCTGGATTTGAACAACCGGTCATTGTTTGATGTTGAATCGATACTTGAAGAGTACATTCCGGGTAATTACAATGCAAACGAAGCCATTTACGCCGGTTATGCCATGGCTGATCATCAGTTTACATCCGCCATATCAGTAATCGCCGGTGTTCGTTTAGAGTACACCGATATGGATTACACTGGAAATTCTTATGATGTAGACGAAGAAGCGGTGAGCGAGACAAAAGGAACCAATAACTATCTGAACATACTTCCTGGATTACATGTTAGATATGCTCCACAAAGTAACAGGGTTATTCGATTTGCCTTGACCAATACAATCGCACGTCCGAATTACTACGATTTGGTACCGTATGCAATCTTCGTAGCTGAGGACGATGAACTGGAAAGAGGAAATCCAAATCTCAAACCTACTACCTCAGTGAACTTGGACCTCATGTTTGAACAATACTTCAGCAATGTAGGTATACTTTCCGGTGGTGTTTTCTACAAAGACATCGATAAATTTATTTATGCACGTAGTGTTAACAACTATACCGACCCTGTTTATGGTTCTGGTCTTGAGTATAGTACTGTTGAGAATGGTGGAACCGCTGATGTTTATGGATTCGAAGTAGCCGTACAACGTCAACTTTGGGGTGGATTCGGTATCTATGCCAATTACACCCGAACAGAATCGACTACAACAGGAGTTGAGGGACGTGAGGATGGTTTATCTCTACCGGGAACGGCAAAAAATATGATAAACACTTCTATATCGTTTGAAAATGAGAAATTGAATCTTCGTGCATCTCTAAATTACGCGAGTGATTATATTGACGAGCTAGGCGGCGAGGCATTTGAAGACCGTTTCTACGATAAACAAACTTTTATAGATGTAAATGGTTCCTACTCCATCACCCCACGAATTCGTATTTTTGCTGAAGCTAAAAACCTGACAAATCAGCCATTACGCTATTATCAGGGTATTCGATCACGAACTATGCAGGAAGAATATTATAATGTTCGATTCAATTTCGGTCTCAAATTTGATTTCTTCAATTAAGACTTTATTAAGTACTGAACAAACCTCATACCCGGACCGGATGATATCCGTATCCGGGTTTTTTTTGTTTGTATTAGTGGGCTTACTTGCTACTGGTTGTCAACCAGAAATTGCCAATGAGCAGCTTTTGAATTCTCTTGATTCAGAATTAATACCAGACTATGAAACACTGACACCTTATGCAGACTCATTGCGGAGTGTCGTACAGGTTGTGGTTGAGATCCCAGTAGGAAGTAACGATAAGATTGAGTTCAATAAACAAAGTCTGCTTTTTGAGCTGGATCGTACAATTGCCTATTTACCCTATCCAATTAACTATGGATTTATTCCAGGTACGTTATCGGATGCCAGTTCAGGTGGTGATGGGGATCCAGCGGATGTACTCTTACTTTCGACGCGGGTACCAACCGGCACGGTCATGGCAGGATATGCAGTTGCGACGTTAAAGCTGATCGATCGAGGGGAAGAGGACGTAAAAGTATTGGTCATTCCTGTTGATTCCACGTTGAGAGTGTTGCCTTGTGACTCCTGGGAATGTATAACCTCATCATATCCGCAAGTACCAAATCTAATCGAAGACTGGTTTTTAAGTTATAAAGGTACGAACATCACTATATCTGAAGGATGGGCTAATACCGAAGAAACCATTCTGATTATCCAGCGGCATATTCCTTAAGCTATTACACCAATTCATATTAGCTGTGAATCGTACCGGCCATTCATGACAACTGCATAAAAAAAAGGGGCGTTCTGCCCCTTTTTTGTTCGATAGAATAGTGTCTAATTACCTGAATAAAGGTTTATTAGTTTTTGGACTTGTTTTGGACTCTGAATAAACCTGTTTTCCTTACTCGTTGGTTCCAATAATGTCCTCAGCCCGATAGAACTGGAAGGTCTTGTCATCAGACATTGCCACAAAGAGTCCGTTCGGAAAGTTAGTGTTTAATCCAACATCTGTGATCTCGTTTCCATCACTTTCTACAGCCATCGTGGGGACCGATCGAAGGTAAGAGTTATCGCCCTCACGTGTGTATAAATTGAAACGTTGTCCCTGTTGGTCGGATAGAATCAGATAACCGGTTCCATCCTGATTTTTATAGATAGAAAGCCCTTCATGGTCGTCTTTCACATTATCAAGAGCGAACGTAGCAAGTTCTTCGGACGAGCTATCCGGGTGGGCATAGTATTTTCTGACCCCAAATCCTTCATCGGAAGCATAAAAATATCCAAGTTCATTATCTGAAACCATCGCCTCGATTTCTTTGAGTCCACTGAATTGACCAAATTGGCGTACCACATTCCCGGTTACATAACCTTCACCGGAGTCGATGAGTTCGTATTGCCAGATATAGGATCCTGATGGACCGAGTTTTCTTCCAACCATGGCAAAAATAGTTCCGGTTTCAAGATCGGTAAATAACGAAATACCCATTGGATCTCGGTCTACTTCACCATCGAATACTGAAATACCACCATTATCAATAGGTGTCATATCGGGCAGGCTAAATACTCTAATCGTATTTTCTCTACGAACTGTTACAACGGCAATATCCAACGTATCAGTTCCCATCACCATATTGTAGGCAATATCCACATTATTGGGTCGATTAAGAGGTATAAATGAGCGTTCACGGTCAATTGTACCATCTAGTCTGAAAACATAGAGTCCACCTTGATCAGTATCACACCCTTTGTCCGTACCAAGAACCAAACTTTGAGCGGGGTCTGTTGGGTGGATCCAAATGGCAGGATCGTCAGTGTCGTACGGTACGGCTTCAGAGATTAGGACTGGTTGGGCGCGATCGACAGGGTCGGAACAACCGGATAATAACATGCCCGAAGCTAATAGAGAGACAAATAAGATCGAATTTTTCATGGAAAGAGTATTAATTGAACATAGTTTGTTTGGAATTAAAGAAGAAAATAATTAACCACTGTTAACTGATTATTAAGTGGTTTGAATTACACGGAAATGGACTCAAAAATCATTATACCGATACACACCGCACAAAATAGTATTGACGAAGAATGAATTAGTTCTTATCTTTGCAGTCTTGCAAAATTGCAGGTAAATGCACCCGTAGCTCAACTGGATAGANNATAGAGTACCTGACTACGAATCAGGCGGTTCCAAGTTCGAATCTTGGCGGGTGTACTCTCGATAAGCCATTGGATAACAAGTAGCTATGTTATTCGGTGGCTTTTTTGTTTTAGAGGATTTTTAGCTGGAAGACTTCTCAACTTGCTTAATATCTAAAATTGAATATCTTCCAACTTAAACAAAAAACAATTAGACTTCACTTTTTATGAAAAAAATATGGGTAGAACCGGTAATGGTAGAGATGGATATAAATGGGGGAGCTTCTCCTTTAGCAGCTGAATCTTTTGCTGGCGCTTTATCATAAACCTCAATCCTTATTAGCCCCATTTAACTAATCATCCCATTCAAACACGGGTAAATATCTGGTCTTATCTAGGATACGTTTGTATTCATCCGTTTCCGGTGTGTTTTCGTACTCTATCCACATAATCGGGGCAACCGGTGGAGGCTGGTCATTTCGGTTTCACTATGATTTGTTCCAACCAGTCAGAACGGAACAGGGGCCTTCGGTGTTATTTGGTTTGCAATGAATACAAATCAAAATACCCCCCACCCATCTTCAATCACATTGAGTCCACCAGGGTCGAAGGACTTCGTCGTTAAAAACCTGAATAGTTTATTCATGGATCAACTGGATACCGACCGGATCATCGAAATGGCTTGGGAGGACAGAACTCCGTTTGAGGCTATAAAACTGCAATTTGATTTTTCAGAAGCAGATGTGATTGCACTGATGAGAAAAGAGCTGAAACGTAGCAGTTTTAATTTATGGAGGAAAAGAGTGAATAGCGGAGTTAGTCAAAAACATGCGAAAAAACGGAATCCCGAAATCAATCGTTTTAAAAGTAGTAGCCAAAGAGCCATATCGATGAATAAAATTAGTAAGCGGTAATATGAAAAATCTCTTTTCGATCTGCTTACTTTTAAGTTTTCTTCTTGCTTGTGGGACTGAGAATGCGCCTGTCTTTGATTTTAGTGCTACAGCAACACCTGAGGTGGGCGGTGTGGTTAATCCGTCTTTTGGACAATATTCCGACGGTGAGTCCTTGCAAGTAAGAGCAATACCGACAGAGGGATGGGAGTTTGTACGTTGGGAAGGCGATTTAACCCACTCGATTAACCCTACTACTATACGTATCAATAAAGAATATACTATCGTTGGGGTGTTTCAGTTACGAGAGACTTTTGAGGTGTACAATCCCACTACAGGTCGGACCTGGATGGACCGAAACCTGGGAGCGACTCGGGTAGCCACTTCGCCTTCCGATTCTTTGGCTTATGGCGACCTCTATCAGTGGGGCCGTGGTGCAGATGATCATGAAAAACGTACGTCCTTAAATGTGTCCACTTTGAGCAACGCCGATCAACCTCGAATTGACAATTTTATTCTTGCTCCGAATTTTCCGCATGACTGGCGGAGTCCGCAGAACAACACACTGTGGCAAGGTGTGACGGGGACCAACAATCCATGTCCAGCCGGATATCGTTTGCCTACCCAAGGCGAATGGAATGCTGAACTTGCGACCTGGAGTAGTAATGATACAGCAGGTGCCTTCGCATCTCCACTGAAACTGCCGATGGCTGGACGCCGAAACTTTAGTGTGGGTGCATTCTATGATGTTAACACCTATGGATACTACTGGTCGAGTTCAGTTGAAGGTGCATTCGCACGGGGTATGGGACTCTTTGATAGCTATGCCGGTATGTTTAGCTACAACCGTGCGGGCGGAAACTCCGTGCGCTGTATCAAAGATTAATAACACCTAATCTTGCTGGAACTGAAGTTATTGTTATTTATAATGATACAATGAACCGGCAAATGAATCGGCAATAATAGTTATATAAACACTATCTATTTAACTGTATAACTTATAGATACAGCACTTACAGAACCGGAAAATAAACCGGTAAGATTTCCTCACAATACCTCAAAACCTTACCCGCACCATGACCGGTAAGTGGTCACTTGGATAATTTTCACCTCGGAAATGACCTAAATGTGCATGGGCCGCAACTTGCATCCCTTCCCGGACAAATATATAATCGATTCTTCTGCGATCTCCTCCACCGACTTTGAATCCCTCAAATGTGAACTCCGGACCTACATGCGGAATTTCACTTTGGTGCTGAGCATCTGCTAAATTCGAGTCCCCAGTTGTGAGAATTTCATACACCGGATTGTCCTCAGTCACGTTGAAATCCCCCAAAAGCACAACCGGTTCATCCCCCGTAACCTCACCGATCCACTTCTTGATCAACCTCGCACTATTTTCTCTGGCAACCTGACCAATATGGTCAAAATGGGTATTAAACGCCCAAAACTCTCGTCCATCAACCCGCCTTCTGAACTTTGCATACGTCACAATTCTCGGCAACGCCGCATCCCACGATTTACTCACCACATCCGGTGTTTCTGACATCCATTTTGNNCTACCGTTTGAGAGTTATAAATTATCGGTGCAAATTCCCCGGCCCGCGCACCATCATCCCGACCCACTCCAATCCAGTCATAATTAACCATCACTGAATCGACATACACCAACTGATCCCACAGCACCTCTTGCATACCCACCACATCGGGACGATAAAACCTCATTAACGAAACCAAATGCTCCCGCCGGTTCATCCACCAATTCACCCCATCACGAGGCTCATTGTACCGGATATTATACGTCATGAAGCTGGACTCCTTTGGACCATCTAGTATATCAGCCAACTCTGCCAACGTTAGATTTTCATTCAGCGCACCATTTAAATTCAAATACTCTGCAAGTGATTTAGCACGAGATTCTTTTGTAATAACAGTGTCTACACCAGATTCCTGAGCAACTAGTGATAATGGACTCACAATGATTAAAATTACAAAGATTGACCAAAGAAAATATTTGGGAACAAGCATGACTATTTAATTTATTTCTAATTGAGTTTTACTTTTGCTTAAATCTAAAGAATTAACCTTCATAAAAGACCATATTCAAATTACAGATCATAATTCACATACCATATTTACACTACATTTTGAATATCCGCTTTTTGCTTGCAATAAACATAAAAAAACATCAGCTTGTGGTCCGCATAAATGGTTTAAATAGACTTTGAGTTTCCAAAATGTACAAATCCCCAAAACAGTTAATCATTATATGATGAAACCAACCATACGAATCCATACAGTTCTATTCCTGGCCTTTTTACTCAATCTTGGCTGTAACACCGTTCGAGTTAACTCACTACCAAACGAGTCCCCGCCAGTCGTTCAGGAACTCATCAAAACTACCCATAGCTGGGATGGGGCGCTTTTACCGGCATACCTTCAAGGGCAACCTGAAATTACTGTACTTCGGATCACCATCCCCGCGGGAACACGACTCGACATGCACCATCACCCCGTAATCAATGCCGGTGTCCTGATAAGTGGACAACTTACTGTTGTGACAACCGAAGGCAAGACACTACATCTGGAGGCAGGTGATCCAATCGTTGAGGTAATAAACACAGTACACTATGGGGTGAATCAAGGAAAAGTCCCGGCAGAAATTATTGTATTCTATGCTGGGGTTGTTGACACTCCTGTAACTGTTATCGAACCGTCTTGAAAGAGTCAAGGGTTTATACCCTACTTTCATATGAAGAAAAGAAAAAGTTTTAGAAAAAATCACCCTCAGTCGGTTGTATTTTCGACAAAATAAATTCATTTTACGAAGTAAGACAAAAGGTAAGTTGTTCTCGCAAAGTGATGTAGATTGTGATTTCATCTGCCTCCATTTGAAACAAATCTTAGGTCAATAGAACGTATGCAAATTAAAACATCAGGCGACATGTATGATGTCGTGATAGTCGGTTCCGGTGCCGGTGGTGGAATGGCCGCCAAAATCTTAGCTCAGGCCGGACTCTCAATCGCAGTGATGGAGGCCGGTCCCGATTATGATCCGGCACGAGAAGAGGACCGAACTCAACTTCGTCCACCCTGGGAGTCACCCCGTCGAGGCGCAAATACCCAACGAGCTTTTGGTGATTTTGATGCTGCCTTTGGCGGTTGGGACATCGAAGGCGAACCCTACACCCGTGCTGAAGGCACTCAATTCGATTGGTTCAGATCTCGTATGCTCGGGGGACGTACCAACCACTGGGGACGAATCTCGCTGCGATTTGGTCCGGACGATTTTAAACGCGGTGACATCGACGGACTCAGCGACAGCTGGCCGATCGGTTATGATGACATCAAACCCTATTACGATAAAGTTGATCAATTAATTGGAGTTTTTGGTTCCAAAGAAGGTATTTACAATGAGCCGGATGGTTTTTTTCTGCCACCCCCAAAACCTCGCCTTCACGAAATGTTCATCAAACAAGGGGCCGATAAAATCAACATCCCGGTTATTCCATCACGACTTTCAATTTTAACCCGACCCGTCAATACCGAACGAGGGGTGTGTTTTTATTGCAATCAGTGTAATCGTGGATGTATGGCTTATGCAGATTTTTCATCCAGTTCGTGCCTGGTAAAACCTGCTATGAAACAGGGAAAAGTCGATCTTTACACGTTCGCAATGGTCCGCCAGGTCACAACTAACGACAAAGGTGAAGCGACCGGAGTGACCTACATCAATAAAGTCGACCTAAAAGAGTATAAAATCCGCGCTCGTATTGTAGTTTTAGGCGCTTCAGCCTGTGAATCTGCACGAATCATGCTCAATTCCAAATCGAAGACCCATCCAAATGGATTGGCAAATAGTAGCGGAACCTTAGGCCATTATCTGCATGACTCAACCGGTACCGGGCGATCAGCTTTTATGCCCTCCCTCATCGATCGCGACCGTTATAATGAGGATGGTGTGGGTGGCGCTCATATTTATACCCCATGGTGGCTGGATGCCAAAAAATTAAATTTCGCCCGAGGGTATCACATAGAATACTGGGGCGGAATGGGAATGCCCGGATACGGATTCGGTTTCGATATGGGAAGCATACGAAAATTTTTGTCCGACGAGTTTGGAACACCCATGCGAAATGGTGGGTATGGTGCTGGACTTAAACGGGATGTCCGCCGTCTTTATGGTGCCATGGTTGGGATGTCCGGACGTGGGGAAAGTATTCCACAGTACGATAACTATTGCGAAATCGACAATAACGTCATCGACAAATATGGAATTCCGGTGCTGAAATTTCATTATAAATGGACCGATCAGGAGGTCCAGCAGGCCAAACACATGCATGATACGTTTGAAGATTTGTTAAACTCTATGGGTGGCGTACTGATGGGATCGAAGCCCGAGGAAGATTCACAGTATGGACTCGCTGCACCGGGACGAATTATTCATGAGGTTGGAACTACCCGCATGGGCAAAAACCCAAAAACGTCGGTGCTGAATAGTAATTGTCAGGCACATGACTGTAAAAACCTTTTCGTCGTAGATGGTGGTCCATTTGTATCACAAGCCGACAAAAATCCGACTTGGACCATCCTTGCTCTTTCATGGAGAACATCCGACTACATTATCGATCAACTTAAAAAGCAGAACTTATGAGTATGAATCGCCGCGATTATTTAAAATTGATGCTCACCGGCACAGTCGGGACCGGATTGGTATTATCTGCCGGGTGTATGGATGACCCAACGAAACTAATTTCGGAGTCGGGTGCAGCACTCCAGCAATATGGACGCACACCTGAAGAGGTTGCTCATGACTTGAAGGTCATTGGTGAAACATTCTTCACAGAACACGAACGCAAAAAACTGGAAATCCTGGTTGATTTGATTGTCCCCCGGGACGACGTTTCTGGCAGTGCTACCGATGCAAAAGTGCCGGATTTCATCGAGTTTATGGTCAAGGATTTTCCACCATTTCAGCATCGGTTGCGAAGCGGACTTATGTGGATCGATCACGAATCGAATCGTAGGTTCGAGCAGGATTTTCTTTCAATTTCAGAAGCACAGCGTATTCAGATTCTGGATGACATTGCCTATCCGGATGACGTGAAGACTGAGTTTGCTGCAGCTTCCATGTTTTTTAATTCACTGAGAAATTTAACCGTAACGGGATTCTTCACTACCCGAATCGGATTCGATGATCTGGGTTATGTGGGTAACACTCCGAACGAATGGGATGGAATTCCCGAGCATGTCATGAATCGGTACAATTTCAAACCCGACCCAAAATATGCCGACGTTTACCTTAATCTTGAACAACGAAATGTCGTTGTACAATGGGATAATGAAGGTAACTTGATTTAATTGATGCCATAATGATGCTAAAAAAACTGGTTTTAACTGGGTTCATTTTATTTTTGCAACTAAATTTCGTTGCATATTCGGAGGCAAAGGCCAATTCTTCCGCCGGACCAATCGCGTCATCTCATGTACTGGACAACACCTTCACGCAAGCTAATACTCGCACCACACTACCCGATTCATCCCCTGTACAGGCCAATAACTCCCCAAAAATTGCTCTCACCTTTGTTCAGACAGAAACTTCCCGGACGCAAACCGCTACCCTAACCGCACCGACCGATTCGTCCTCCACAAAATCCGATTTACATCAATTATTTGATGATTATTCCAGATTTAATGGAAATCCGGATGGATTTACTGAAGTTGAGGATACCACATTGTCAGAAACAGACAAAGAGGGTCCGGTTTTTCCGGATGTCAGCATCGAAGCCCTGCAAAAAAACAATGATCAGTTGACACGTTTTTTAGAGCGTCTACATGCCATTGATGAATCCGGTTTATCAACACAAGATAACATCAGTTACCGGTTATTTGGGCGTATGCTCATGGATCGTATTGAAGCATTCGAACTGGGCGATCATTTGGTTCCTTTAGATGGCTGGTGGGACTTTCACGCTTCATTCGCTGAAACTCCGGTTCGTTCAAATTTTAGCAGTGTAAAAGACTATGAAAAATATATTGAACGCTTAAACGGGTATGGAGATCATACCGACCAATACATTACTCGTCTACGATCTGCCATTGAAGTTGGATGGGTGCGACCAAAAGTCATTCTCGAAAAGTACATCCCAACCATAGAAGCACTCGTCACAACTACCGAAGAAAGTTTATTTTCACGCCCATTTGACCAATTTCCTGAGTCCATTCCAGATTCAGCACAAACCCGGCTTCGTGAAATGGGAATTCGTGCGGTTTCTGATGTAGTCATCCCGGCTTATGATCGGTTTGCTCGTTTTATGCGAGATGAATACTATGTAGCTGCACCGGAAGAAATAGCCATTTCAAATCTAAATGGAGGCAAAGAATACTACGAACATTTAGTCCGGCATTATACCACTCTCCAGATTACACCGGACGAAGTTCACAAAATCGGACTCGATGAGGTCGCCCGAATCCGTCGAGAAATGGATGAAGCGATTGCAGCTACTGATTTTGATGGTAATTTCGAAGAATTTGTCCATTTTTTGCGTACAGATCCGCGTTTTTACGCAAAAACCGAAGAAGAACTCCTTCAATACACTTCCCTTATTCTCAAACGAATGGATGGCGAATTGCCCCGTTTATTTAAGCGACTCCCCCGAAATCCGTATGGTATCCGTGAAATTCCCGATCACATTGCACCTCGTATGACAACAGCATATTATAGCGGGGGTGCAGCAGACGGAACCCGGGCCGGATATTATTATGTCAATACGTATGATCTGGCAAGCCGCCCATTTTATGAAGTTGAAGCTCTCTCCTTTCATGAAGCGGTTCCAGGACACCATCTTCAACTAACCTTACAGCAAGAATTGGGAGAACTTCCACGATTCAGACAACAAAGTGGTTTCACTGTTTTTGTCGAGGGATGGGCTTTGTACTCCGAGCGACTCGGAATCGAACTCGGATTTTATCAGGATCCATACAGCAATTTTGGTCGGTTAACTTATGAAATGTGGAGAGCGCTTCGACTTGTGGTTGATACCGGAATGCACTACAAAGGCTGGAGCCGGCAAGAAGCCATCGATTTTATGGCTGCAAACTCTGCCCTTACGATTTTGAACATCACGAATGAAGTGGATCGATATATATTCTGGCCCGGACAATCACTGGCATACAAAACCGGTGAAATAAAAATCCGTCAGTTAAGAAAAGTTGCTGAAGACGAGCTCGGCGACAAATTTGATGTTCGCGAATTTCATGATGTTGTACTCAGAAATGGAAGTATAACACTCGAAGTATTGGAGGAAGAAGTCAATTTCTGGATTAATACGGTTTCAGCTGCAGAATAATCGGCAAATTTATCATCTAAAAGGAAATAATAATGGGATTTCGAAATTACAATGGGTTGCTCCTTGCTTCCCTCATTATGTTACTAATTGCATCATGTGCAGGTCAAACGGACCAACAAGTAGAGAAAGATGGCGTGGTGGTCGGAGCTGACCGATTATTGAGCGAGTATGTCGATCTACTTTATGGAAAAAAAGTAGCCATCACAACGAACCACAGCGGGAAATTATCCGATGGAAAACACATCACGGATGTCATCCACAATCTCCCGAATACTGAAGTGGTGTCCCTTTTAGGCATGAATTATAACATCAGATCGAACGATTACTCGTTACCACAAGACTCCATGGGAGTCATCGACGAGTTAACCGGAGCGCCGAAATATTCTCTTTATGGTGAAATCCACAAACCCACCGTCGAAATGCTACATGGGGCGGATGTGGTTGTTTTTGATATCCAGGAAGTTGGGGCACGGTTTTATGAGCATATCAACATCCTGGGATTTGTGATGGAAACTGCAGCAGAAACGGGTGCTCATGTCATCGTACTGGACCGACCGAATCCAATTAGCGGTCTAAAAGTAGATGGATTTATTACAGATGATGAGTTTATGTATTCGTTTGGGGCTTTCGGCAAGGTTCCGGTCATTCACGGGATGACCATGGGAGAATTGGCTCGGTTTTACAACGGTGAACAACAGTTACGTGGTGGCGTACAAGCGCAGTTAACCGTCATTGAAATGAAAAACTGGGAGCGCTCAATGTGGATGGATGAAACCGGTATTCCCTGGGAAAAACCATCTCCAAACTTACCAACGCTGACCTCAACTCTGGTTTATACCGGGACTTGTTTATTCGAAGCACTCAATCTTTCTGAGGGACGGGGGACAGAAAAACCATTTGAATATATCGGTGCTCCCTGGTTAAATAACGAAGTTGTTGTTCAGGATTTAAATGACCTTGGATTACCCGGAGTTCAATTTGAAGCGATCAATTTCACCCCAGAGAAAATGCCAT
>DLXM01000081.1 GCA_003448835.1 Bacteroidota bacterium
CGGCATTGATACCACCCTGAGCGGCAATACTGTGTGCTCTGCGTGCACTGTCATGATATGTGAATGCTTCCACGTTGTAGCCGAGTTCAGCCATCGAAGCGGCGGCTGATGCACCTGCTAATCCTGTCCCTACAACAAGAACTTTGAATTTACGCTTGTTGGCAGGATTGATGAGTTTCATATCAAATCTGTACTTATCCCAAGACTGAGCTAAGGGTCCTGTTGGGGTTTTTGATTCTAATTTCATAAGCCATACACTCCTTTACCTAATCCAAAAATCCATACAGCAATCGGTACAGAACTAAATCCAACAAACAATCCCCAGCCAATTACCTGACTGACGATTTTTAAAAGAGGAGAAATCGTTGTTCCGCTCCAGCCTAATGTCTGAAACATGCTCTGAACTGCGTGAACAAGATGTATCCCAAGAAAGAATACGAATAAAATATAAACAACTGAAATATACCATTTACTAAATCCTGTAATCACCATCTGATATGCATCATGACGCTGGAAAATACCTTCGCCTGCACTTACAGATACTACTTCGCCACCCATGTCAACCAATGCTTCGGTCTGAAGTTTAGGTCCGTAAGGTTGTTCGAAATCAGCATATTCAGGATTTGTAACGTGAGCTGTGAAATGCAATAAATGATATACCGCAAGCAGAAAAATAACGATTCCGGTATAAATCATAGAACGGGAATAAAGAGTTGATTTGACGTAACTCTTTACACGATAGCCTTCGGGTTTAGCCGAATTGTTGAGAAACTTCAGTTTTAATGAAGTGATTACGTGCAGTAGGACACTGACAAGTAACACGAGCCTGACAATCCACAAAAGTTCACCGGTTGACTGCAGAAAATGAGCGTAAGTATTAAATACATCACGTCCCAAAAATACCTGCAGATTGCCGACACAATGACCAATCAAAAACAGTACGAGTATCGCACCGGTTGCCGCCATCACGACCTTGTTGAAAATTGTAGAGTTAAACGGGTTAAATTTACTCATAACACTTTAACAAATAATTTATAAATAAGACAATTTTATTTTCTAATAAATATTATTTCATAAAAAACAAAAATAGGGAAATTTTTCAACAAAAAAAATTAAGATATGAAAATGTTTTTAAATGATGTTTGAGTAACATAATCCTTGAATTTTCATAACATAAAGTAAATAATGCTGTTAAATCATTATAAAATATGTTATTAATTTGCTTAAATTGCTATGTGTTGATGTGAACTTTATTTCATAAAATAATGTCAATTTTTAGTTGAAATTAGTTCTCTGTATATAAGTTAATAGTCTGAATTGAATTGCAAATGAAACAATGTAACTACTCAGCTGTAGCATTACGCAAAGGGCTAAAGCCCTTTGTTGCTGGAGTTCACAACATACGACTTTAGCCGTATGCAAATTTGAATTACAAAATGGAAAATTTAGTGAAAAACAAAATATTTACTATCATAATATTACAATGCGACTAATTTAATTGGACATTGTACAATTTCGGCTGAGTAGTTACCAAATAATTATTATTCCATTGAATATTGAAATATTTTTCTGTATTATAATTTCAATTTATTGAATTAAAAACGTCTATAATCTTTTAAATTTGGTAATCTGAAAAAAGGAGAGGCATAATGCGCAAATGGCGTATAGAAGATTCTGCGGAGTTGTATAATATTGATGGTTGGGGAGTCAACTATTTCGGAATTAACGAGAAAGGAAACGTTTTCGTTACTCCGACTAAAAATGGTGTTCAGGTTGACTTGCGTGAACTTATGGATGAGCTGACTATACGGGATGTTGCTACACCTGTCTTGCTCAGATTCCCGGATATAATTCATAATCGTATCGAAACTATCTTCAATTGCTTCCAGATTGCCTCAAAAGAATATAATTTCCAAGCCAAGAGTTTTATAATTTATCCTATTAAAGTTAATCAAATGCGTCCCGTTGTTGAAGAAATTGTCAAATATGGCGAAGAATTCAATATTGGTCTGGAAGCCGGCTCTAAGCCAGAACTTCACGCTGTTCTTGCTATTCAGGATAATCCTACTGCCCTCGTCATTTGCAATGGTTACAAAGACGAAGCATTTATCGAGCTTGCTTTGCTTGCCCAGAAAATGGGTAAGAATGTCTTCCTCGTTGTAGAAAAGCTGAATGAACTCAAACTTATTTTAAAAATATCAAAAAAATTAAATGTCAAACCTAATATCGGTATCAGAGTAAAGCTCGCAAGTTCCGGTAGCGGCAAATGGGAAAGTTCCGGTGGTGACCGTAGTAAATTCGGGCTAAATGCCAGTGAATTGCTCGAAGCTACTTCAATTCTCGAATCAGCCGGAAGAATGGACGAACTTCGACTTATTCATTTTCACCTTGGAAGTCAGATTACTAAAATCGGCAAAATCAAAACTGCCCTCCGCGAAGCATCACAATTTTATGTGCAATTGCGAAAAGCCGGATTTAACGTAGAATTTGTTGATATTGGGGGTGGACTTGGTGTTGATTATGACGGTTCACGCTCTTCAAGTCAGAGCAGTATCAATTATTCAATACAGGAATATGTGAATGATGCCGTCTCGAATATCGTAGATGCCTGTGATAAAAATGAACTTCCGCACCCAAATATCATTACTGAATCAGGACGTTCAATTACTGCACACCACTCAGTACTGATTTTTGATGTTCTTGAGTCAACATCTCTGCCTGACTGGGATACATCGTATAAGGTTACTGAAGATGATGACGAACTTGTTCAGGAAATGTACATTATTTATGAAAAGCTAACCAAGAACCGAATGATGGAGGCATGGCATGACGCATTGCAAATCAGGGAGGAATCGCTCGACAGGTTCAGTCTGGGAATGCTTGATTTAAAAACCCGTGCATTGATTGAGAGACTTTTCTGGTCAATTGCAAGAGAGATACATGAAATTTCTCAGAATGTGAAACATAATTATGAAGAATTGAGAGTGCTCGCTCGGATGCTTTCGGATAAGTATTTCTGCAACTTTTCACTATTCCAGTCATTACCGGATTCATGGGCTATAGACCAGATATTCCCGATTATACCTATTCACAGGCTTAACGAAAAGCCGACCAAATCAGCAACTTTGCAGGATATTACCTGTGATTCCGATGGTAAAATTGACCATTTTATCGGAACAGGTGATACTTCGTACAATATGCAGGTTCATCAATTAAGAA
>DLXM01000167.1 GCA_003448835.1 Bacteroidota bacterium
AATCAATCCTGTTCAGCTGTTCGTGGCGTTTTCAGTGATTTGGCAAGAATCATGGCTTAAAAAGCCCGATATCAGCATTTTAAGGCTCATTTCTCCAAAAGGAATGAGCCTTTTTTATTTCAAAAATCAGATCAAATCAGCACCATTTGAATATCTACGCTTACCTATTTCGAATGACCAGCTCGCTATCAATTCCTTTTCAGCTTTTTCATTTATCAGTCTTATTAAGATAATCAGTTGACGCTTGTTGCCCCGACCACAAAAATACCCATCATTAATCAAATTCCGTAACAATATGATACTGCGGAATTAACAACTGATTCACATTAGAATGGTTTCTTTAGTAAACTAAAAAACCACTATGTCAAAAAAGAAAATCGATATCTCGGTAATATCCGATTTACACTTGGGCACGTATGGATGCCATGCAACAGAACTCAATCGTTACTTAAAAAGTATTGATCCCAAAATTCTCATTTTAAATGGCGACATCATCGATGCATGGCAGTTCAAAAAATACTATTTCCCGGAAACACACATCAAAGTCGTTCGTCGCATTTTAAAAATGATGATGAGTGGAACACAGATCTATTATTTAACCGGAAATCATGATGAGGTCCTTCGAAAATTTAGCGGGACTGAGTTCGGAAATTTCCAGTTAAGGGATAAACTTCTTTTAGATGTTGACGGTAAAAAACACTGGTTTTTTCATGGTGACATTTTTGATGTAACCATGCGATATTCCAAATTTATCGCGAAAATGGGCGCCAAAGGGTATGATTCATTAATCATGATCAACAGGGTAGTCAATTTTTTTCTGGTAAAATTCGGACGCGAAAAATACTCTCTCTCCAAAAAAATTAAAGACAAAGTCAAAAGTGCTGTAAAATTCATTTCCGACTTCGAAATTACAGCAACCGATTTAGCTATTGAAAATGGGTATGATTATGTGGTATGTGGACATATTCATCGTCCAAATATGCACAGATACTCAAATGAACATGGATCGGTCATCTACTTAAATTCCGGTGATTGGATTGAAAATTTGACAGCATTAGAATATTCGTCCGGTGAATGGACCTTATTTCAATACAAAGAAGAAGATTTTATTGATTTCGATATAAAATATCCTGACCTACCCGATTCTGTTGAGCTAAGTATCGACGAATCCACCCTTAACAAAGTCTTGTTCCAATCATGAAAGTACTCTATGCGATTCAGGGAACCGGAAACGGACACATCTCGCGGGCACGGGAGTTTATTCCAAAATTATCTAAACTCGTTGACCTGGAAATCTTAATAAGTGGCTCCAGTGTTGAAGTCGATCCGGGGTATCCGGTAACTTATCGTTTCCCTGGAATCAGTTATACCTTTGGAAAAGATGGCGGGATCGATTACATCAATACAGTGTTCAAATTAGAACCGGCCTCTTTCATTAAAAATGTCATGCAACTGGACGTCGAAAAGTATGATTTAATTATCAATGACTATGAACCTGTTTCAGCTTGGGCTTGCAAAAAAAGAGGGATCCCATGTATCGGATTAAGCCACCAGGCATCTTTTTTATCCCAAAAGACTCCTCGTCCGGCTAAAAGAAATCCCGCAACAGAATGGTTATTTCATCATTATGCTCCGACCACTAACGCGGTTGGATTTCACTACAAAACGTACGACACTTTTATCTCAACACCCATCATCCGATCAGAAATTCGAACACTTAAAACTTCTACAAAAGAGCAAGTGACCGTATATCTTCCAGCCTATTCAGACTCTCGGTTAATATCCGTTTTATCCCAACTTAAATCCGTACAATGGAATGTGTTCTCAAAACATTCCACATTTGCTTACGATACTGAAAATGTAAAAATTGTACCCGTAAATAACGATCAATACATCAAAAGTCTTGCAGAATCTACCGGATTATTATGCGGAGCAGGCTTTGAAGCACCCGCAGAAGCATTATTTCTTGGCAAAAAACTCATGGTCATACCAATGCGTGGGCAATATGAGCAAGAATGTAATGCGACAGCATTAAATGAACTCGGTGTCAAATCGGTAGATTTATTTGATCACTCGATACTTGATGAGTTAAAATCCTGGTTATTTGATTCTACTTCTATCCAGATTCCATATCCGGATCAAACAGATCAAATCATAGATAAGATTCTAAACAAACAAGTGTCAGCTGTTTAGTACTGACACTTGTTGCTCAGTTCTAAATTACGGGTTACTTAGAAGCTTAAACAATTCACTATCAGTCGACAAAATGATTGTTGTTTGCTTATCCATGGAGGCTTCCAAAGCTTCAAGTCCCTTTATAAAGGAATATAATTGTCTGGCAGTAGCAGATTTATTGTATGCTGAGGCATAAATTGCAGTAGCTTCTGCATCTGCACGACCTCGAATTTCCTCAGCCTGACGTTGTGCTTCAGATTGAATCGCTGCTAATTCACGCTCTTTATCACCTTCAATTCGCCGGGCTTCACCTTGTCCCTCAGATCTGAAAAGGTCTGCTATTTGATTACGTTCTGAAATCATTCTTTGATTAATACTCAATCGAACTTCATCAACATAATTCATTCGTTTAAATCGAAAATCCAGAATTCGGATACCTAAATCTGAGGTTCTTTGATTTGCACGTTGTAGCACCAATTTTTCAATTTCGTCACGACCAATAGCAATATCATCCAAAACATCAAGTTCCTCTAAAAACTCCTCTGTTTGTTCCGGTGTCCGATTTGTTGATCGCACTAATTCGATGAGGTCATGACTGGCAACAGCATTTCGGGTCTCACCATCCAGAATGTCAGAAATTCGGGATTGTGCTCCACGTTCATCATTCAAACGAATAAAAAATTGCAGAGGATCAACGATTTGCCATCTGGCATAACTATCCACAAAAATGAACTTTTTGTCCTTCGTAGGAACCTGATTTGCATCACCGTCCCATTCGAGATATCGCTTATCAAAATAACTTACTTTTTGAATAAACGGCATCTTCATACTGATTCCCGGTTCAGTAATAGGCTCACCTATAGGTCGTCCAAATTGTGTCAGGATTGCTTGTTCAGTCTCTTTTACGACATAAACTGAATCGAATGTAGCTAACATTGCTATGAAAGTGACTACAATCAATAATATATAAACTGTTCTTTTCATTAGTTGGATCCTCCTGAAACTCTTTCATTCTGCAATTGCAGTAATGGCAACACATTGTTTCCATTTTCATCCACAATTACTTTACTTCCCAAGGTTGGCATAATGCGTTGCATTGTTTCCAGATAAATTCGTGTTTTTGTCACTTCTGGTGCTTTAATGTATTCAGTGTACAATGAATTAAATCTTGCAACTTCTCCTAAAGCTCCGTTTACCCTTGTCAGAGCGTAAGCTTCAGCTTGCTGGATGGTTTGCTGTGCCTCTCCTCTTGCCCGTGGAATGACCCGGTTGAATTCGGCTTGTCCCTGGTTGATTAACGTTTCGCGCTCTTGTTGAGCTTCATTCACAGCGTTAAAAGAAGGCTTCACAGGATCCGGCGGATTCACATCCTGCAATACAACCTGATCTATTTTTATCCCATTTTCATATTCATTACAAAGTTCCTGAAGACGGGCTTCAACTGAAGATGCAATCTCCATACGTCCAACAGTAAGAACTTCATTTACTGTTCGATCACCAACTACTTTACGAACAGCTGCTTCTGACATATCCCGTAACGTTTTTTCGGCGTTTCGAACTTTAAATAAAAATAAATACGGGTCACTGATTCGATATTGGACTACCCACTCGACATCCGCAAGATTCAAGTCACCGGTCAACATCAATGATTCGACGACATATTCACTTTTAGCATATGTTGAACGCACTCCTGATGTTGTAGTTCGGAATCCAAATTCTTGCTTTAACTGGCGTTCGACCGGGATTTTCTCAACCGACTCTACACCATAGGGAATTTTAAAATTTAGACCCGGGTCTACACTTCGTTCAAATTTTCCAAAGCGGATAACGACTCCAACTTCTTCCGGGCCAACCGTATAGATGGATGTAAATACGGTGACCAACACAAATAAACCAATTAAAATTGATTTCAAATACTTCTTCAACATCAATATTTCCGGTGGCACACTCATGCCGGGAAAATTTTGTTTTGCCATAGTTTTCTCTTTCTTGGGGTTTGGTTTAAATTATACTATAAACTGTTTGCACAACATTGTGCAATAGATCGCCACAAATACGGTAATTAAAAAATCATTACACTTTTAAAACGACAAGAGTCAAATCATCAGCAAGTTCATAATCGCTGAAATTCAGCATTTCTTGTTTAATTTTTTCACAAATTGCTGCACTGGATGTTTCCTCAGACGAAATCCGTTTAAATAATTCAGGAACTCGTTCATAATCATACATTTCACCATTCAGGGATTTGGCTTCAGGTAATCCATCTGAGTAAAAAAAGACTGTATCACCTTGTAGAAGCTGAATTTCAGAATCAACATAGGGAACATAACCTTTCACACCCATTGGAAATCGCGGAGTTTTAGCATCCAGAAAACGAACATTGCCGTCCCTAATCAGCACTGGCTGACAGTGACCGGCATTAACATATTTCAAAATCCTGCTCTCCACCTCATACTTAGCCAACACGCACGTAACAAACATCTGCCGCTCGACCCGCTCCTGCAACAACTCATTCACATCCCGGATAATATGTGCCGGATCACAATCCCGACTCTTCACCCTCGACAAAATCAGGCCGCTGGTAAAAATCGCCGTCAACGCAGCTTTCATCCCCTTCCCTGAAACATCCACCACAGTCAAAAATAAATCCTTCACATTACCTTTTTCATCCACCTTGACAACATGTTCATAAAAATCACCGCCCACATCAAACGAAGGAATAAAAAATCCCTTCACATCAATATTCGGGATTACCGGCGCTGATTTAGGCAACAATGCATACTGCGATTCTTTTGCGATTTGAAACTCTCGTTCCATTCGCATCTGTTTTTTAATTCGCTGCTCATATTCCGGAACAAACTTGACGTCGCGTAAATTATTTCTACCAAAATGATGAAATACTATTCCAACTCCCAATGGGACCATCAAACTCATCAACAAAATTATACCTTGCAGACCAACCACTGAATCCGGTGAACCAAAATAGACAAACAAACGAACAATCATAAATAACACCCAAACGGAAATGCTGGCAGTAATCACTCCATAATACTTGAATGCCAAAACCAGAGGAATCGACAACAAGAAAAAGACAACCCATTTCTGAAAAATTGTACCGGTAACATCAACAAACAAGAACGATTGTGAAATAAATAAAGCCGTAAATGCTGATCCCACTAAAACTTGTATCGTCGATTGTTTCACGAAATTCATAATCAATGACAATACAACTGCAATACATGCCAATGCAACGTACCAACTATATAGCCAACTATTGACCAATATCGAAAATGAGGGAAAAAGACTTGACGGTTCGATAAACCCTAATTGTCCGTCGTATTGAAAATAAACCAAATTGAATCCGTACAATCCAAATGCCCACATCGCCAACGCCAGCCCGGCATACCCGTATCCCGCCAAAATCGCTTTACCAATTTTTTGTTGATATACATTCCCGCTCCAAATGGCATCAATATGTGGAATTTGCTCTTGCTCTTGTTTTCGACCTAGTCCTTCCCAGGTAACATATGCCAATGAAGTGAATGCAGCAGCAATTGCAGCAATAAACATATACATCACCAAATCAAACAGCACAACCGTCCCCATCAATATCTGATAGTACAAATTGGCCATGGTTAGACCACGATATAGCATCATCCCAATTAGAATCAGAACAAACAGCAAAATGGCCCGTTTCCAAACTACTTCACCGCGAAACAATTGTCTGAACCCAACAACCAAAATCATTAGAATCAATAGAATCATACTGACCACAGAAAAAATGATATCACTTGTTTCAGGATTCTGATTCGACAAGTCAGAAGTATCTAATTCGTGGTAAGATGCATAAAACCTTTCCAGGCGGATTCCGGATTCGGACATACCAGCTACGCTATTCAATGAATCAACTGAAATAGGAATATAATTCATGGTTATTGTTGCAGGACCAGTACCCCGGTTTTCACGAGCTATCCATTTCAGTTCATTGGAGGCTTGATTATTATCATTATTAGTTGATTCTACGCTTTCGAAATCCTGAGTCAAATCAACCATGGTCATGGTGTCAGATAAAATGTATCGCTGTGGATCGTATCCAAACTGACTTAGTATCTTATTCGATGCTTCAAGTAGGTTTTCACCACTGATAAATGAATCATTATTTTCAGGATGCCCACGAAACGTTCTCACTCGTCCCTGGGGATCAAAAGTTAAAACGGCGTGACCAATTTGGTTAAAAACAACTTCATCACTTGTAATTCCTGTAAAAATATCATAGCTCTGGGCAAATAAGATTGACCATCCACTCAATGGGACACCGGATGCTCTCAATTCAATTGGATTGGTTCCAATACTACCCGTTTCAGGATTTGCTTTTACTTCATAAAGCTCACTACGCTGATATCTTCGTGCCAGGGTCTTTAAGCTATCTGTATCCATCCCAAGTTGACGTAACTGATCAAACGCCGCACTTACTGATTCAGTACGACTACTTTCAATGGGCGATTGGGCATGAAAATCAATTGAAGGCCTGAGGAGTAGAAATAGAATCAGTCCGATAAACCCAATATAAACTAATATGTAAACTGACCTTAAATGCAATGCTGGTTATAAATCAAAAATGGTTTTTATGATAATTTTACACCTAAATAATAATGATTATGTTTTACATACGCACAACAATAAGAATAGTTTAATACGATTGTAAACATCTAACAATAATACCAGAAAATAAAAAAAAGGCCTGATCGAAATGATATCAATCAGGCCCAAATCATGAATATAAATCTAATTTTTTTAGCAGAATGCGTTAAATATCATAACTAAATCGCTCGCAACTTCATGTGCAGTGCGACCTTCTACCCGATGACGCGGAATCATGGCTTTAATTTCACCATCCTTAAAGAATGCAAAAGATGGAGATGAAGGAGGAAACTCACTAAAATATTCACGAGCACGCTCTGTCGCTTCTCGATCCTGTCCTGCAAAAACAGTGTATAAATCATCAGGTGTTTTTGCATTTTGTAGTGCCATAGCCACACCGGGACGCGCATTTCCAGCTGCACAACCACAAACTGAATTGATAACCAATAACATGGTTCCTGATTTTTTTTCACCAAAAACGGCATCTACATCTTCTGGTGTTTGAAGTTCTTTGATCCCCAGATCGGTCAATTCTGTTCTCATCCACGATGTGTCTGGACCAATACCAAATCCGAATTGCATAACTTTCCTTAATAGTTCTGTTTTTTGTTTATTTTCTAATCGTTAAATATACGAAATTTCAAAGTTCAATGGGAAGTAATCCATTGACAAGTCCCTAACACTTTTTATAATACTTTTTTAACCATGTTAAAATCTCTCAACTGGACATTCCCAATAATTTTGATTCTCATTTTGTCAACCGGGTGTGCCAGAATGAAAGTTCTAAATAGTACAAGAACAGTTTCTCCTATTGAAGTGGATGGTAACACGAACGATTGGCCAACGGACAGAATCCAGTTAAACACACAGGGTGAATACGATCTATATGTAAGTAATGATGATGAATTCTTATACGTATTTATCGGTTTAAAGAATAACCAATTGTATCAAAACATCCAGCGATATGGATTAACTCTGTTCTTCGATTCTGATAAAGATCTACGCCGAGCTTTCGGAATTGTGTATCCAACCGGAATTTTAAATGTATTGAGTGATATTCCTGGTGCACGAAAAGAATATCTTGAGAATCCGGGTTGGTCGAACATGCCCGAAAACAAACGTCTGATTGAATCTATAGAAGAGTCGATGGACGAGAGAGTGATGATAATTCAGCGGGTTAATAAACGCGATCCCGTCTTGCCGGTACCTATATCCACAGAAGCCTTAAAAGCGCAATCTGTAGAATTAAGTATGGACCGAACAGCCAGCGTAATGTACATTGAAATGAAAATACCCCTTGTAAGCACACGTGCAAGACAATTTGCGATTGATGCTGCCCCAAATAGTGATATTTATTTCGGATTTGAAGTCATTCCTCCAAGTTTAGAAGAAATTATGGGGGATGACTACAGGGCTGACGATATTACTCAGAACGCACGTGATCCGTATGGCAACAGATTGCAAAATAATCAGCAATTTAATCCAGCGATGTATTCACAATTACGAGGTGAATACTCTCGCTGGAATCGAATTCGAATAAGTAAATAGATTCTTACTTAGCTACTGTGAAATTCTCGGCAACTTGTGACCAGTTAACCACATTCCAGAATGATTTTACATAATCCGGACGACGGTTTTGATAGTTCAAATAGTAAGCATGTTCCCAAACATCTAGTCCTAAAATCGGAGTTTGACCATTCATCAACGGACTATCCTGATTAGGGGTGGATGTTACTTCAAGTCCACCATTTTTAGTGACAACTAGCCATGCCCAACCTGATCCGAATCGTGTTGCAGCAGCTGCGGCAAATTTTTCCTTGAAAGCATCAAAAGATCCGAATGTAGAATCAATTGCTGTAGCCAGGTCACCAGTAGGATTTCCACCTGCGTTTGGTGCCAAAATTGTCCAGAACAGACTATGATTAGCATGTCCACCAGCATTATTGATAATTGCTTGTTTTTTGTCAGCAGGGACAGAATCCAGATTTTGAAGTACTTCTTCTACACTTTTAGAAGCCATTGGATGTCCTTCTAGAGCTACATTTGCATTGTTGATGTATGCCTGATGGTGCTTCGTATGATGAATTTCCATCGTGCGTGCATCTATGTGTGGTTCTAATGCGTCATAAGCATATGGAAGTGTTGGTAATGTGAAAGCCATAATAATATATCTTTTTGTGTTTCCTGTTAATGATTTGTGTTACAAACAAATATATCAATCTTGAGTCGGCATTGAAAATCAGTATCGTCGTTCAATCATGATTTTTTGTTATAAACTTCACTGTTACTTGTTACAACGAATTAACATGCGAAATAATTTCAAAGAAATCTTTCTGTGAATATCCTATCTTATAGGTGAAAAAATTAGGGATAAAATTCTTACCAGGAATTTCAACATTACAGTTAAAAGTATGGCATACGACTTCGATTTGATCATTTTGGGTAGCGGACCAGCCGGGTTTTCTTGTTCGATGCAGGCGAGTAAATATGACAAAAAAGTACTTATGGTTGAAGCCAATGAAAATCACTTAGGTGGTTCATGGATCAACTCCGGTACAGTACCCAGTAAAGCGTTACGAGAGGCAGCAAGTAGTATCCATAAGTATACACAGCAGTTCGGGGATGTCAATAATAAGAAGCCATACCTGTTATTTCAGATGGCAGATTTGCTTAAGATCAAAGATAAAGTGCTTCAGCACGAAAATAATGAGGTGAAAAAAAATCTCATTAAGAACGAAATCAGAACTCTACGAGGATTTGGACGAATTATCGATGCCAACTCCGTTGAAGTGAGTGATTCATTGGGAAGCAAACATATTTACACAGCTGACCATATTCTGATTTCAACAGGAAGCTCACCAAGACCTCCTAAAAGCTTCAAAATTGATCATAAAACCATATTGGATGCTCAGTCCATCCTAACACTCGAACACATACCTAGACGATTAGTAATTGTTGGAGCCGGGGTTCAAGCTATCGAGTATGCCACGATTTTTGCATCTATGGGTACAAAAATCACGATTTTGAATCCTGAACAGGGATATTTCGATTATCTTGATCACGAAATCAAAGAAATTCTGGACGAAAGTCTGAAAAACTTCCGAATTTCGGTTTTCAATGGTATTAAAATTACAAAAGTTGGAAAAAACCAGCTCAGAAACTGTACTGAACTCCATTTTAAATCCGAATCAGAGGAAGATCGGGTAATCGAAACCGAACACGTACTGCATTTTGCCGGAAGAATTCCGAATTCAGCAAATATAGGCGCAGACACGATCGGAATAGACCTGGACGAAGCCGGATACATAAAGGTCAATGATGATTTTGAAACAAATGTAAAAGGGGTTTATGCGGCGGGCGATGTTATTGGATATCCACAATCTGCCTCTGCTTCATTTTCACAAGGACGTATTGCTGCATGTCAAATGTTCGGTATTCCAATTGGTGAAATGTCCGGTACAATTCCATTTAGTGTATACTCAATACCTGAGTTTTCAAATGTAGGTCTG
>DLXM01000285.1 GCA_003448835.1 Bacteroidota bacterium
GAGTATATCCGGAACAGTGAACTGGGCAATTCTTCTAACCCTGGCAGCAAGGAAAAATACAATTATGATACCAATCCAGGCTCCGGCAGACATCCACAATTCAGAAAAACCAATTCGAGCGGCGAGTCCGGCTCCTGCCAGAAGTGAACCGGATCCAATCCAGGTACATAACAAGGTTCCAACTAGTTTATATGTTGGAACTGAACGCCCGGCGACCATGAAGTCTTCCTGACTTTTGACAACCCGACTTTTCTGAATCGAAATAAACATGAGCAGGGCTAAATAACCCAAGACGACATATAAAAAAATCATGATAGTACCACTGGTTTTAGGTTAGTTCGAAATGATTTATCTACAACGATGGCGCAAAATAGCAGAATCGCAGTTAATTAACACACCAAAATTCAACTGAATCAATCTTGATTGACACGGTCCCGGATTTGTTCGGTCATAGAGGTAAAATCTTCATGATCGTAGTATTGACCATTGGCTACTACACCCCGGATATGCCCGTTAAATGGGATTGTTTCCAATGGATTTACATCCAAAAGGATCATATCTGCTCTAAATCCGGTTGCGATTTTACCGGTTTTGTCTGTTTCGTTAAAGTACTTTCCTACATTAATCGTACCGGTTGTTATGGCTTCAAACGGTGTAAGCCCGGCTTTGACGAGTAATTCCAGTTCTTTATGTGCCGAGTAACCTGGTGGATTAAAAATCTGAGGTGCGTCTGCTCCGAGCAGAATCTCGACGCCGTGATCATGTAAGGTTTTGGTCAGCTCCAATCGGTATGCGAGAAACTGTCTTGACAGCTCCGCATCATAATTATCCTGGTTTCTGAGGATGGAGATGTAATTAATCCACCCGGACTTCACATTTGCCGGCATTAAATCCATTCCAGGCCAGGTTTGCATTATTGCGATGGTATTATCAGGATTAAACACATTTTCGAGGAGCGTATTCGTGGGGACAATCCGAACTCCCGATTCCAAAGTTCGTTGAGCGGCTTCTGTCATTTTATCGGAGTCGATATGTGGTGTTAAATCGTAGCCAAAAAATATGATTGTTGGATCCATTCGTTGTGCTGCATCACCCGCCATGAATTCCATGTAGCGATCTAAATGATCGATGGTTCCTTTACCGGATGCAAGTGTTCTTTCCAGTCCAACGGCGTGAGAAATATGGCCGGAAAAATCCATGCCAAGTTTGTTAGCTTCGTCAGCTATGGCATCAAAAACCTCTACCGACAACCCCGGGTGCAATTTCAAAAGGTCATACCCTGCCGCATGCTGCGCCCGCACCATTTCACGAGCCGCCTCCGGATCCTTCGCAGAATTCCCGTTGAACGACGGACCCGATGTGAAAATCCGCGGTGCTACAACCTCACCACGAGCCGCTTTTTCCCTCAACTCCAGGTGCGACGCCTCACCCAACATCCCGCGAATAGTCGTAATCCCCTGGCTAACATACATCTTCAGGACATCATTTACGTAATCAGGTCCCTGCGAAGCCGGTGGAATATGTGCATGCATCTCAGCCAGGCCCGGCATCAAAAACAACCCTTCCCCTACCACACTCGCCCCCTCCGGAACCTCAACATCTGCCGCCACACCAACCCACTCGATAATCCCATCCCGTACAACAACAGCAAATCCAGACTGAATCTCATCACTTTCCATCGTCAGGACACTCACATCCTTGAACACAATGGTTTGAGCATGACCCTCAGATTGCATCCAGAATAAACCCAAATACAAAACTAATACAAACGTGAACATTCTATCCATAGCAGACTTCATTGACAACTTCATAACCGGCTCCGATTAGTTAGTAGGTATAATGTCCACAATATGCAAAAAGGACAGCGAATTTGCTATAACCTCATTTACGCACGAACAATCCGGGTCGCCCAGTTTCTCAAATCATCAAGCCATAAATAAAATGTCGGCAGAATAATCATGCTTACCAACGTGGAGAACAAAAGTCCGCCCACAATTGCTCGTGCCATTGGAAAATATGCCGGGCCATCGCCACCAATTTGTGTCGTGCCGATACATAAGGGGACTAATCCAAGTACGGTTGTTCCTGCTGTCATCAAAATCGGACGCATTCGGTCTCGTCCGCCCTGCACAATTGCTTCCACCCTATCTAAACCGGATTCCCGGAGATGATTGATATGATCAATCAATACAATTCCATTATTCACCACGATACCCATCAGAATCAGAATCCCAATCATCGCCATCAAATCGAAGGTAGTGCCAGTGATCATAAAGAACCAGAATACACCGATGATCGCAAATATGATCGATGTGATGATACTTGCCGGATAAATCGTCGACTCAAACAACGATGCCATCACCAAATAGATCAGGGCTAATGCCAACAACATATTTACGACCATAGCATTCATGGTTTGCTGACTGTCGGAAAAACTTCGACCATAACTCCAACCGTATCCCGGTGGATAATTAATCTGATCCATGATACGTGCGATTTCAACCCGGGCTTCATCCATGGTCAAATCTTCGAGATTCGCGGTAACGAACATGGAGGTACGGCGATCAGTACGATTGATTTGCTGCGGACCCGCTTGAATTTTTAAATCAGCGACACTCCCGAGTGTCACAGCTTCTCCATTCACAGAAGCCACCGTCACTTTCTGAAGATCTTCGATAGTCTGACGATCTGCATCCTGAAATCCAAGGAACACGTCAATCTCGCCTTCTCGACCGCGTAATCTACGCAAATTTGTCCCACGCATCGCACCTGAGACGATCCCAGCTACTTGCATGGAATTCAGGCCTAGATTTGCTGTCTTATCACGGTCAATTAAAATCTGAACTTCTTCAGTGCCGGCTTCAGCTTCCGTTCGAACATCCATAAATCCGGGAATCGTTTCAAATCGGCGAGCGACTTCCTCTGATAATCGAATCAACTGCTCGTTTGAATCACCCAGCAAATACACGCGCATACTTTCCATTCCATTTTGACTTGTGAAATCAAATTGTGGATTTCCAATACTAATTTTGGGGATTTTTTCCCGGATCAGGTTTCGAATTTCCTCGACAGATTTGGTTGCACTTCCTTCATCGATCAACATGATGGTGCTGCTTGCAAATCCAGGTTCATAGAACGTATAAACCTGCTCAATTTCAAAATCTTCTTTATTTTCGTACAAAAAAGCCTCGATTTGTTCAACGGCTTCACCCACTTTTTCCATGGTGTAATTTGAATGAAGATTGTAGAAAAGTCTAAGCTCACGTGTTTCAGCATTCTGAAACATATCGATTTGTACAAAATTTAATGGGATCGCTACACTGCCTACCACCAGAACTACCATCAGGGCAGATGACCATCGATGTCCCATTAGCCATGCTAAAATATTTGCATATCGGTCTGCCATCGAATCTACAATAGTTCGTTTATTTGATGGTGGTTTTTGCCGGACTCGTGTGGTTAAAAGTGGGATAATCGTCAGCGAAACCAACAAGGAAGTCACCAATGCAATTACAATGGATACGGCCACGTGTTTTAGAAAAACAGCGGTCATATCTGCTTGCATCATGATATTGGGCAAAAAGACGATCACGGTGGTCAGAGTCCCGGCCGTAACGGCCATTCCAACTTCTTTAACAGCTTTTAATGTTCCGGCAAGCAGATCTTCCTGTGAAAGTTGATGTCGATGGATGTTTTCAGTAACTACTACAGCGTTGTCAACGAGCATCCCGACTGCTAACATGAGTCCCATCATACTCAAAATATTGAGAGAGAGACCAAGGAAATACAATGCGCCTATGGTGACAGTGAGAGAAAAAGGAACAGCCAATGCTACAATCAGTGTTGTAGTTAGACTACGTAAGAAAAACAACAGAACTATCATGGATAGCCCGGCTCCCACCATGCCAGCTTTTAACAAATCGTTTAACGAACTTTTGATTCCCGAAGCCTGATTATGCATTTCATAAATCTGAATACCACGCATTTCGGGATTCTGTTTGATGAGTTCCAATTCGGCCATAACTTCATCTGCAATGGCTACCGTATTCCCGCCGGACTCTTTAAAAATATCTATGCCAATTGCAGGTTTTTGATCCAATCGCCGCATCAGCGTCATCTCTGGAACATCGTACCGAACGTCAGCAATATCTTTTAATTTCAGATTATTCGGACCAATTATGATGTTTTCAAGCTCTTCAATACCTCGAATTTCCCCAACGGGACGCACCGTATATCGGGTACCATTATCTTCAATTTTACCCGCGGTAACTGAAAAATTACTTTGTTGCAATGTGCGGTTTAGTTCCGACAAATTGATTTGATAAGCTGCAACCCGGTTTGCATTTAATTCTATTCGAATATGACGTTTATCAACACCATAAAGGTCAACTCGTGATACCCCTTCAATGCGCTCAAGCGGATTCTTGACATTTCGTTCGAGCATATCATACGATGAAGAGAGGTCCATTTCACTCGATAAACGCAAAAGAAGTACCGGATCATCACTTGCAGAGAATTTTCGAACAAAAATCCGTTCCACATCATCCGGGAGCAAATGCCGAACACCATCAATTTTTTCGCGGATCTCAATCGCTTTCAGCGTGACATCCGTCCCCATTTCCATACGCATGAAAATTTGAGCACTGTTGTCGCTCGATGAGGACTCCATACTTTGAATCCCACTTACTGTCGCCAACACTTCTTCTACCGGACGGGTTATGAGTTCTTCAACCTCTTCCGGGGTTGATGCCTGATAAGGAATCTGTACAAATAGTCCGGGGAAAGTTACATCAGGAAAAAACTCAAGTGGAACTTTACGTCCCGCAATCACTCCGATCATGACCATGGTAATGAACATCATCAGAGTAGTAACCGGGCGTTTTATTGCGATTTCGGTGAGTTTCATGAAGTGGACTCCTCAATTGCACGTGTGGCAGATTCATCATCAGCTATATCTGCAGCAAATTGTTTTCGGTCCAGTATGGAGTACATAACCGGAATAATTACCAATGTTAGCAATGTGGAGACCAAAAGACCACCGATTACTGTAATACCCATCGGTGCGCGGATTTCAGCTCCATCGCCAAATCCGATTGAAAGTGGTAATAATCCAAGAACTGTTGTCAACGTGGTCATCAAAATTGGACGCAATCTGGATCGTCCAGCTTCGCGAATTGCTTCAAATTTGGCAAGTCCACGTTCTCTGAGTTGATTGATCAAATCAACAAGGACAATCGCGTTGTTCACTACAATTCCGGCTAACAAAATCAATCCAATAAACACAACCACACTGATGGTGGATCCAGTTAACCAAAGTGCCCAAATTGCACCGATTACGGCCAAAG
>DLXM01000364.1 GCA_003448835.1 Bacteroidota bacterium
TATTCGACGTGCTGATTTTGCCGATTTCCATCTTGATCTGATCCATAAGGGCCTTGATGCCAACCCGCGGACTCGCATTGATGAGTTTCAACCCCTCACGCATCAAAATTCGGTTCTCATCAATTAACGGAACAATATCTGAAGCAATCGAAATCGCGACCAAATCCAGATATTTATAGGCCACCGATTGTTGTAATCCGAGTTTGGTCAGCGTGGCCTGAACCAGCTTAAATCCAACCCCGGCACCTGATAATCCATCAAACGGATACGTGCAATCCGGTCGTTTTGGATCCAGCACAGCAACGGCATCAGGAATTACATCCCCGGCGGTGTGGTGATCACAAATGATGAGATCGATCCCTTTCGCCCGCGCATATTTCGCTTCTTCGACAGCCGTTATCCCACAATCGACCGACACAATCAGATCAACCTTATTTTCAATGGCATATGCAATACCATCCTCACTAATTCCATATCCCTCTTTGAAACGATGCGGAATATAATAATCGACTTTGACTCCAAAATCCTTCAAAAAGCTATAAACGATAGCCGTCGCAGTGGTGCCATCCACATCATAATCTCCATAAACCACTACTGATTCACTATTTCTGGCAGCGGCAGCAAGCCTGTTCGAGGCTGCATCCATATCACGCATCAAAAAAGGATCATATAACTCGCCTAATTCCGGGCGAAAGAAATGCCGTGCCTGATCGTAGGTGGTGATCCCCCGTAAATTAAGTAACCGGGCGATGGTATTGGAGGCTTGTGGCGATAACTTAGAATCAGGTCGTGCACCATTTCCATTTTGTTGCTGACCAAAAAGCGATTCTTGAAGTGCGTCCACAGCTCCGCCATCGACAGGATTTGCAAAAATCCATCGGAATGACATAGTAAACCTGTATTTATTTTATTATTTAACATCGATGTGGTAAGAGGCGGTCAAACCTTCGTACCAACGCTCCGCATTGCGGAACATTAATAACAATTTAATAATATACATGCGGAAGTCAATGAGACTTTATGTGAGATATGTGTAAATTCACGATGTCAGCGAAAGTTTTTTAGGGATGTTCGAATACTAACAAAAATGGATATAATTAAGTCAGCAAACGACCCGAATCGGCCTGTTTTTTCAAACCTGGATGTCACTCCGGTGGTGTCAATTCAGGGTCAACCGGGATCTTTTCATCATATTGGCGCACGCCGACTTTTTGGCGAAGTCGAATTTTTATACCGTGACTCCTTCCGCGAGGTTTTTGCGGATGCACGCTCCGGCCGGGCCAATTTTTTGTTCGTAGCCATCGAAAACTCTATCGCGGGATCGATCATTTACAATTACGACCTCCTTGCCAATCATCGAATTCCCATCGTAGCCGAGAAATATCTTCGAATCGGACAACATCTGATCGCAAAACCCGGTACTCAGCTCGCATCCATCAAGGAAGTTTGGTCGCATCCCATGGCAATCGAACAATGTCGTGATTTCCTTGAAACGCTGGACGTCCGAGTGGTAGAGAAGGATGATACTGCCGGATCAGTTCGCGATCTTCGTGATCATTCCCGCAACGACATCGCCGTAATTTCAAGCGATTATTCCGCTGAATTGTACGGTATGCAGATTATTCGTCCACATATCGAGACGGATCCCAATAATTATACCCGTTTTTTGCTGCTGTCTCATGTGTCTATTGCACAGAAGCAAGGTGTAGATAGCAATCAATCTGCGTCAACGTCTACACAACCAGAATCCAATCCACCAACTGGGTCGCTCCACCATCCACCACGCCCAGTTTCCAGTCCACTATCTGGGTCGCCCCACCATCCAACAAAGGGGAAAATAAAATCTACGCTTTGGTTTGGGGTCTCACACAAACCCGGCGGACTCGTCGATTTATTACATGTTTTTCGTGAGTTTAATGTCAACATGACCAAAATCGAATCACGTCCACGAGTTGGGTCACCCTGGGTCTATGATTTCTTTGCGGATGTCCATTTGGATGCCAACACCGAGTCTGGTAAGCAAATACTGGCGAGTGCTCGTGAGCATTGTGAATTTTTGCATGTACTGGGATCGTATCCCGATGTGAGTGTCGCGGACCCGGTTTGATTAATCGCATGTAAACCATTGCAAATTCGCTGGTCGTTAACAACGAAAAAATCCAAATATTATACTGCGAGTTCACTGCATACCCGGGTTCATTCGAAAAATCGTTTCCGGTTCAATAATTCTCGCAGTTTCTACACAAATTTACCATAATCATTTTCGATCTGATTTAAACGTAGTTCAGATTTATTAGTATATTGCCGACATTAAGATTTTTTTGTGGTGCAACAGTTTATTTATCTTGCCCACGTACCCGAAATTGTAAACTTTACATATCAATATCATGAAATTTAGTGTTTCCAGCGGAGAGTTAGTTAAGAGCCTGCAGGCCGTAATTGGTGCAGTTCCAACCAAAGCTACCATGCCAATCCTTGAAACCGTTCTATTTGAGTGCGAAGATGGCAAAGTGAAGCTTTGTGCAACCGACCTTGAAGTATCCATCGTTGAGTATGTTGAAGCCGATATTGCTAAAGACGGTTCTGTTGCAGTTCCGGCACGTCGTTTACTCGAAACACTTCGACAACTTCCTGACATCCCTGTAATGTTTGAAGTGGATGAAAAAGGAAATGTCAAGTTCAAAACGGACAAAGGGAATTACAAACTAGCCGGTGAAAAAGCTGCCGATTTCCCTGCAATTCCGACGCTGGATGATGGTCAGGTGATTAAATCATCAACTGAATCAATGATTCGTGCTATTCAAAAAACCAGTTTTGCGGTTTCGAGTGATGATTTGCGTCCGGCTATGATGGGTGTATATTTTCAAATCGGTACCGAAGAAAGCAAAATTGTGGCCACCGACGGACACCGATTGGTTCGACTCATCAAACGCGATTTAACTGCAGCGAAGGCATTGAATTTCATTATCCCTCAAAAAGCGTTAAACCTGGTTCAAAAAGCGCTTGATGGACTCGATTGCGAATTGACTGTATCTAAAGAACACGTACGTTTTCGTTCAGGCAACACGATGGTCATTACCCGACTCATCAACGAAACTTATCCGAATTATGAGTCCGTTATCCCTCGCGAAAACGACAAAGAACTCAAAGTGAACCGTGATCAGATGCTTGCAACGGTAAAACGTGTCGCAATTTTCTCCAGTTCAACCACTCGTCAGATCCGACTTCAAATGCGCCAGGATGAATTGGTCATCGCTGCTGAGGATATCGACATGAGCAGTGAAGCTAAGGAGTCGATCGCTTGTGAATATGGTAACGAAGAAATGGAAATCGGATTTAATGCCCGATATTTGAGTGATGTACTCGGAAATATTGATGATCCTGAGGTACTCTTCGAATTTTCTACCCCAAACCGTGCCGGAATCGTGCGACCATCAGTACAGGATGAAGATGAAGATATGCTGATGTTGGTGATGCCGGTCATGTTGAATAGTTACTCCTGATAGGTCGGAGAGAATGAATGGATCACCAATTATTACTCTCACGACGGATTATGGATTGCGCGATCATTATGTAAGTGCGTTAAAAGCTATGATTTTGTCGATTAATCGTGATGTGCGGTTGATTGATGTATCTCATATGATTGATCCACAGGATGTAATGGCCGCTGCCTGGATTACCCAAAATTCAGCTTTTTTGTATCCATCCGGAACCATACATGTGGTTATTGTGGATCCGGGTGTTGGAACCTCCAGAAAACCAATTGCACTTCGAATTCGGGATCAAATTTTTGTGGGTCCCGATAATGGACTTTTTTCCTTGATTGCCGATGGCGAAGAATGTGAGATTTTTGAGCTTTCGAACACAGAATATTGGGGAAATCAACGATCGAATACGTTTCATGGACGCGATATTTTTGCGCCGGTTGCTGCGCATTTAAGTCGGGGAGTACTGTTGGAGGATATAGGAACAAAAGTAGATAATCTGGTTCAGTATAAATGGGCGCTACCGGTGCATGATAACGAGGGAATCCAGGGATGGGTGATGCATATCGATCATTTTGGCAATCTTATCACGAATGTAACCGCTGAAATGATGTCACATTTATCGGATGACGCCCCGTTGAAAATCTATATTGGAAATACAATCCTCAAGAGAATCGTACGCACATTTTCGGATGTGGATCCGGGTGAGCCAGCGGCACTAATTGGAAGTAGTGGACATCTTGAGGTCGTGGTAAACTCAGGAAATGCCTCTGAAATGTTGAGTGCCAACAAAGGGACTCCGATATCAATTTTATTCGGAAAATCTTAAATCAAATTTGGTAAAAATACCCTTGAATCTGGTTTGAACTTGCAATAATTGATTAATCTGATTTTAATCTGTACTGGATGAAAACCAATCGAACTGAATGGGTGTAAAGTAAAATCAGAAAAAAAATCAGACCGGTTTGAGCAAACAAAACTGGACGACACCCAGTTTGAGTGATTTCTCTATTTTGAATCCGGTCCGTTCAAAAAGTTGCTCACTTTCAGATTTATTCCAGAAATGAATTCCGCCAATCCCAGTCACTTTTTGTATCGCTCCTCCAAAAATGGTGTCGGCTTTGAGCAAATACATCACGAACATTCTGCCTGAAGATTTCAGTACCCGCCGGGCTTCGTACAACGCTTTCACCGGATCCCCGAATTCATTTAATGTGCCGCCGATGGTAATACCATCGAACGTGGATGAGAAGAATGGAAGATTTTCGGCATTAGCTTGTAATAAATAGAGGTCGGTTTGTTCTTCCAATGCCTTTTCGCGAGCTTTTTTTAACATCGCCATCGAGAAGTCCAATGCAACTACAGATGATTTTGGGGCATCTTTAGCAACTTTTCGGGCGTATAATGCGGTCGAACAGCCCAAATCCAGATAGGATTCACCGTCTTTTGGTTGAAACCATTCTGAAATTCGAAGTTTTTCGTC
The DNA here is from genome assembly GCA_003448835.1 of Bacteroidota bacterium. Lineage (GTDB taxonomy): Bacteria > Bacteroidota > Rhodothermia > Balneolales > HLUCCA01 > UBA11400. The sequence continues at coordinate 4,969 of DLXM01000364.1, forward strand.
CTCGATTGAAAATTCCTCACCGGAAATCAGTTTTATCGAATAATTACGCCAATAATCTTCATAGGCGTCAGCTGTCAGACTCAAAAAATTGGATGATTGTGCAATGGTTGTCGATGGAACATCCTCACCAAGTAGTTCGATAATATTTTTATTTACCTGGTATTCGTCACCCTTTGAAGATCCAATTGTTCCATTAAATGGCTGGTTTAAATGCGAAATTTCGGGACTGAGTTCGATTTTACTATCATCAAACTGTGGGGATCGAAGTGTAATTTTGGGAGGTTTCATGATTCCATTTCTGAATTTTTTGAGTTCATGAATCATACGAAGATTTTAGCAGAAAGATAGGGATAAAGAAGGGAAGAGGTAAAAAAGGGAAGGGGGGAAGGGGAATCGAAGGCAGTACACGAGCACGCAGTGCGATGTCTAGTGCCGCAGATCGTGCAGGCGCAGCCAAGCGAATTGGAGACGGTACACAAGCACGAAGTGCGTAGTCTAGCGTCGGAAATCATGAGGCAACGCCGAATGAAAAGGGGAAGGAGAGAAGGAGAGTACATGGAAAAAAGGACAGGTTTTGTAAGGAAATGAGTATTCGTGACTCATAATGAAAAGAATGGTGTACAGTCATGAAATATAAATGTCAAAATTACAGGAGTATAAGTTCCCTTTTGCGCGGTATCCGGGTATTCGGAATGCACTATTCTTGATTCTTGGTATAGTTCTGGCATCATATTTTGATTTTCTCTTAAAAAAAGAATGGGCATTTGCACTTGGTTGTGGATTTATGGTCCTGTTGTTCTTTGAAAAGTACAGTTTTAGTCCAATTCTGGTTCAGATTGTCAATTTGTTGCACCTTATTCTTGTTGTTCTATTCGGAATTATGCTTTGGACTCATCATAGTGGTAAAACCGACCAAGTCAGAACGCTTTTTGATGGTTTGAGCGGCGAATATGTTGAAATGTCCGGTGTGTTGACACGCGTGGACCCGCTTCGAAATGGATTTCAATCACTTTTTATTGATGTCGATTCAATCCGTGTCGGACCATCCTATTTTCCATTAAAGTCTACTTTACAATTACGACGAAACACAGATGATGTGGGTGAGCATATCATATTTATTTCCGGAGAGTATGTCGAGTTAACCGCCGAAATATGTGATTTTCCGGTCATGCGAAATCCCGGAGGATTTGATATCCCCGGATGGTTAGAATCTTTGGGTGTTCAGGGTACCGGAATGATTAAAGTAGTGTCTGACCAATATCCATATCCTAAGATTTTTTCATGGATCTGGTGGCGGACAAAAATCGAAAAACAACTTGAACAATCTCTTTCAGACAAGAATATTCCGTTGACAAAAGCCATTCTACTTGGTAACAAAACAGAACTTGATGCAGACCTGAAAACAGATTTTTCCCGTGCCGGATTATCACATTTGATGGCTGTTTCCGGAATGCATGTTGGATTTATTTTAATGCCAATCTGGTTGATTATTCCACTATTTTGGACTTCAAAAATTGGAAAACCAGTCGGTCTTTTAATTGTCATCGCAATTTTGTTCAGTTATGCCGGAATAACCGGATTTACCTCTTCTGTAAGTCGGGCATCAATAACAGCGGCGTTATTAACAATAGGTAAGCTTTTTCAACGAAACAGGGATGCAGTGAATACAACGGGTGTAGCTGCGATAGTGATTCTACTCTATAATCCGGATTCCCTATATCAAATTGGATTTCAACTCTCATTTTGTGCGGTATTGGTAATATTAATTCTGGGTCCTGTACTTCGGGATTGGATACCAACCAGGATTCGATTTACCTGGAAAGGAGCAATCATTCAATTTTTAGGTATCAGTACGATCGTTCAGTTCGGTCTTTTTCCAATTTTGGCAATGAATTTTGGTGAGTTTTCGGTTGCAGGTCCTTTTGCCAATATTATCGGAGTTCCGGTTACACAAACTCTTTTTCTATGGTCACTATTTGCCCTGCCAGTCTCATTTTTAGTTCCATCCACGGTTTCGTGGATTATGATTCCAGCTGATTGGTTGACATCCATTCTATTAATGTTGGTTGATTTTGTAGGCAATTCCGAAATTGCGTGGATTGAAATTAGATCTATTTCACCCTGGATTAATTTAGTGTGGATTGTACTGATTGGGTTTTTAAGTACTCTGAATATCCAATCACTTCGTATGAAATGGTTGATTTTGACGATTTTGGTCTTTTTTTTGATTAAAGCAGATCAACTAGTTCAAAAGTTTGGCGATGAAGAACTTGAGGTTGTGGTATTAGATGTTGGTCAGGGTGATGCGGTATTTATAACAACTCCGTCTGGTAAAAGAATTCTTTATGATGCCGGAATTTGGTCGCCCTATACCAATAGTGGAAGATCTGTCATCCTTCCATATTTAAAGCATCGAAATATTGACAAAATTGATGCAGTGATTTTATCACACCCACATGCCGATCATATTGGAGGTCTGCAAACTATAATGCATGACATCGAAATTGAGACAATTTATCATTCAGGTCAATTCTACGATTCTGGTATTTACCGTGGATATATTGAATTAGCATCTGAATTAGAAACACCGCTTATTGATGTCAAAGCAGGAGACATGATTCATGTTGATCCATCAATCTCAATTATGGTCTTACATCCCGGAATTGGAAATTATGGAAGTAATGCCAACAATTGGTCAGTTGCGATAAAGCTGATATTCGGTGAAGTTTCTTATTTGTTTACCGGTGATGCCGAAGAAGAGATCGAATATCATTTGGTAAATGAATTCGGCGATATTTTAGCATCTAAATGGTTAAAGGCGGGACATCATGGAAGTAAATCGAGTTCTACGGATACTTTCCTCGATGTTGTCAATCCGGAACATGTTGCTGTCTCGGTAGGGTATAGAAACCGGTACCGACATCCACACTTGGAGGCGACAAATCAGTTGGTACGAACCGGGGCAAAAATAAAATACACCAGCCTCGATGGAGGTCTGGTGTATAAATCAGATGGTAAATCTATTTATTTCGTGAAATAAAAACGAACACCAACACCACTGTTACCAGATATATCAGTTCCCGGAGTAAGATCCAAAATTGGAACTACTTCGAAAAAGATTTCAATTGGATCTCTTGGGAAGTAATAACTTAAACCAAGTGGGAAACGAATACCGGCTTGTGAACCAGGACCCGTTCTTAATCGTCCACCAATTCCGTAATAGAATGGTAATCTTCCACTTTCAACATTGATCAGATCAAATCGGTGAATTAAGTAATCTGCATGAAAATGAAAATTATCATTACGGCCCATAGACCAAGCCAGACCGAAATCGAAAGCATGGTTTCCACCAGCATAATATTTAGCACTAATTCCGGTAGGCTCACCAATAATTACACCGATTCCGAAATCGCCGGCGTTTGTTTGCGCATTTGCATTGATAGCTCCGAAAGCGAAAATAAAGGCGGGGATAAACAGCAATTTATACATAGTAGATTTAAATCTCATAGCGTTCCTAAAGAATTGGTTTTGGATTAACTAATCCCTAAATCTATCTGATCGAGGGACTTCTGTTAGTATTAACGTATAACTACGTAATATCTTACATGTTAAACATGATACCACTATCCTGTGTCATAAAATGACAATTAATACCTGAAATCAAAGATAATTTGATTGTGCAGCGTTTAATTTGCCTGGTATTTTTATTTCCCCATTTAGAGAAGAGGGGGTGTGTAACATCCTGAAATCATCTACGGCTTCAGCTACATCGAAATAGAAACGATTAACCCCGATATGTGACATAATTCCACATTTTTTGAGCATGTCCCTAACAGGTCCAATTGCACCAACTATTGAAAATTCAATTCCATTTGAGGATAAAAATTTCAATAATTCCTCAAGTGCATGGAGTCCGGTTGAATCGAGGAAATTTATAGAAGAAGCATCCAAAACAAAGAGTTTCGGTGCGGTGGCTCGATTACGGATTAACTTTTGGGTGGTATCAAGGAAATAGTTGCTACTGGCAAAATAAAGTGGTGAATCATATCTAAAAATCAATACATCTTCGTGTATCACAGCATTTTTATATCGTTCAACATTTCGATAATTATCCGACTCTTCAAGCTGTCCTAATTCAGCAAAATGTGGTTTAGTGCTGTTGTAAATCACAATAACAAGTGACAGAATGACTCCAATTCCGATACCAACTTCAATTCCCAGAAATAGTGTTGTTAAGAATGTAACCGTTAACAATCCCAAATCAAGTCGGTCTGTATTCCAAAGATGTTTCATTGCTTTGATATCGAATAGCGATGAAACAGCAACTATGATAATAGCTGCCAATACACTGTTGGGCAGATAATAGAATAAGGGAGTTAGAAAAACGACGGTTATTGCTATTAAAATCGCACTTAAAATTGCTGCTAATGGTGTTTCTGCACCTGCCTGATCATTAACAGCGGTTCTAGATAGTCCACCTGTAACCGGAAAGGACTGGAAAAATGACCCCACAATATTTGCGAATCCAAGTCCAATCAATTCCTGATTAGAATCAATTTTATACTTTCTTCGATTTGCAATAGCTTTTGCGATGGCAATTGACTCCATGTACCCGACCAGAGAAATAACCAGAATCATGGGTAGTAATTTGATCAGACTATCGATATCGATTGAAGGAGTTAAAAAAGCAGGAAATCCTTTAGGCACCTCACCCACAATCCTGACACCTAACTCATTAAGGCCGAATACAATAACAGATATTGTTCCAAGAAAAACAACAGCAAGTGCAGATGGAAATGCTTTATTCCATTTTTTCAACAGCATGATCATTATTACTGACCCAACACCAATAATCGCTGTGTAGAAATTTGCAGATCCGATTTTTGAAATTGTCATCCCAAAAGTTTCGACAACCGTTAATGATCCCGGCATATCAATTCCCAGAAGACTTTTTAATTGACTTGCTCCGATTATAATTGCTGCCGCAGAAGTGAATCCACTGAGGACGGGATGTGATAAAAAATTCACCAAAAATCCCATTCGCATGAATCCCATTAAGGCCTGGACTACACCTACACCCAAAGCAGCTAAAATGGCAAGTTGAATGAATTCAGGACTTCCGGGTGTTGCAAATGCACTTACCCCTGCAAAAACAATCAGTCCAACCATGGCAACAGGACCCACGGCTAATTGTTTTGAAGTTCCGAAGATTGCATAAATAATCAGTGGTATGATTGAAGCGTACAGACCATATACGGGGGGTAGTCCGGCCAATACCGAATATGCCATGCCTTGTGGAATAAGCATGACCGCGACTGTAAGACCTGCGCTTAAATCACCTTTCAGAGATGTTTTTTCATACTGTGGCAACCACTGTATGATTGGAACCCATTTTTTTAATGTTTGTATCATAATCCGGAATTCCGGTTTAATCCAGGTATAAAACAGGTACAGGAGCAAGGTGCCACCTGTACCTGGAGTATAATTTGTTCAATGAGAAAAAGAATTAAACCGTAACAGCTGGTTCAATTACGTAGTTTTCGAAATTGTCATCAATGAAAACCACTTCATAACCGGCACGTTTCAGATATGCACCAGCTACGGCAGAACGTCCACCAGCCTGACAATGAACTATCAATTTCTTGCCTGCCGGAATATCATTTCGTCGTGCATGAAGCCTTGTGTGAGCAATATTCAAAGCACCAGGTACTGCACCCAGCTCAAATTCTGATGCTTTTCTGACATCCAGAACAGCATATTCAGAATTTCCTTCTAACGCTTTTACTTTGGCAAATTTGTAGCCGGGCATCGTTGAGACTTTTCCCCCACTGGTTGTATAAGCAGCTAAATCTTCAGGTGTGATGAATCCCTTGATGTGATCTAATCCAATTCGAATCAGATCTACAACAGCTTCATTAACACGGGATTTCTCAACAACCAGATAAATTTCCTGGTCTTCTTCAACTAAAGAACCAACAACGGTATTGAATTGTTTGTTCAACGTTGAGAGTAATGATCCACTGATATGATTTGTAGAAAACTCTTCTTTTGTACGTGTGTCGATAATAACTGAATCCTTTTTATCAACAATCACACTAAGTTCATCAACTGAAAGGTGTTTTGGATTAGGAATTGATCCCAGTACAGCCGGACCCTTTTTGTTGTCTCGTTTCATGCGGGCAAAGTACATCGGAGGCTCAGGCTGTCCATCCAGTATAAATTTCACAAACTCGTCCTCGCTGGATGCAGCCCGGATCGATTTGTTGAATCGTAACTCATATCCCACAGTTGACTCAGGAACCGCACCTAATGATTTTCCACAAGCACTACCTGCACCATGTCCAGGCCAGATTTGTAAGTACTCAGGTACTTTCTTGAATTGTTCAACTGTTCCAAAAAGTCGTCGGGCTGATGGTGTCATATTACCTATTTGTCCTGCTGCTGATTCCAACAGGTCAGGTCGACCAACATCCCCGACGAAGACGAAATCACCGGTTGCAATACCTAATGGTTCATCTGCCGCTGCGCCGTCTGTAACGAAGTAGCTTAAATGCTCGGGTGTGTGACCCGGAGTATGCCATGCTTTGAATTTGATATTTCCAATTTTGAAGATATCTCCATCTTTAAGTAACTGATAATTGTAGTTACTATTTGTCAACCACTCATATTTCCAGTACTTGTCACCCTCATCAGACGCATATACTTTTACTCCGCGTTCGGCTAGCTCACGCAGTCCGGATATATAATCTGCATGAATGTGTGTATCTACCGCCGCTACGATTTTGAGATTTTCTTTAGCAGCAGCTTCGATGTAAGTTTCTACATCGCGCATTGGATCGATTACGAGTGCTTCACCATTTTGTTGGCACCCAATGATATAGGCATATTGTGCTAGTTTTTCGTCAAAGAATTGTTTGAAATACATAACTATGTCTCCGATTTATTTGATTAATACTCTTTAGTGTGGGAGTTTGTGCATAGTAGCACCGTAAACCCATGTTCCGAATGCGGCGAAAGCGATCGGAATAATAAAAATTGATAGTCCTGACCCAAGCAGTATAAATAATGGGGCAGGACAAGCTCCCACCATCGACCAACCAAGGCCAAAGATTGTCCCACCAATAATGTATCGGCGGACAGTTGATGGATCTTTTGGCGAAATGACGATTGGGTCACCATTACTATCTTTTATGTTGAATTTTTTTATCAATTGGATGGATATCAAACCAACTAAAACGGCTGATCCGATGATGCCATACATGTGAAAGGAGTCAAAGAGAAACATCTCCTGAATTCTGAACCAGGATATTACCTCGGATTTCACCAGAACGAAGCCGAACAGGATTCCGAAAAACAAATAACGAAGGATTTCTGAAAATTTCATTTTATAAATGTCTTGATTTTAATGTTTTATGGTAGTTAGAGCAGTGCTGGGAGTATGATGTATGTCATTAATAATCCACCAATGAAAAAACCGATAACTGCAATTAAAGAGGCGAGCTGAAGATTCGCCAGGCCGGAAATCGCGTGCCCCGAAGTACAACCGCCAGCATATCGAGTTCCAAATCCAATCAGGAATCCACCTAACGCCAGAACAATAATCCCGGTTGGTGTTGCAAGTGTTTCCCAGTTAAATATTTCTGAAGGGACAAAACCTGTAAAATCGGTGATTCCCATCTCTGTAGACAATGTTTGAACGGTACCCTGTGATAATACAATTGGTTCCGGATTCATTAACAAGAAACCACCTATGAATCCACCTATGATTGTACCTACCAGAAATATCAGATTCCAACCACCCTCTTTCTTCCAGTTATATTTAAAAAAAGTGAGATTTGTTGGTATACAAGCGGCACAAAAGTGACGGAAATTGGATGAGAATCCGAATGTTTTGTTTCCAAATATCAGAAGTAATGGGATTATCAATCCAATCAGTGGTCCTGCAACGTACCAGGGCCAGGGTTGTGTTAGTAATTCAATCATGATTTATTTCGTGTCAATTTGTCGTAATTATTTTGTTTCATCAAATATAGGGATATATGTATTAACTTGTCAATACAAGTTTTGTATTTTTCTTTCGAATTCATTTGATACTGTTGTAAATCAAGTTATTAGAGCCTAAAAAATATTTTTAACTTGTATTAACAGGTATTGATATTGATTATATTTCGTTGTAGATTTACCGTTACTTGTATTGGAATGTTAACAAATAATTTGATCCATTTCTAAGTAACTGACTCGCATAAAATCTAAATACCATGCTTCAAGCCGGAAAATCATTACATGCCCAAATATCGGATTGGATTTTAAATCAAATTGATCAGGGTAAACTAAAACCAGATCAAAAGCTTCCATCTGAAAATGAACTGGCTTCGAAGTTCGATGTCAGTCGTGTTACTGTACGTCGCGCGCTTCAAACCCTTGAAGGTGATTCAATCATTTATCGTTGTCAGGGACTCGGGTCATTTGTGAGTGATCATCGTTCCCCACAATCCTTAATACGACTCACGGATTTTAGTGAGGATATGAAAAAAGCCGGGCTCAATGCGTCATCACGTGTTGTAGCTTTTACTCATGAGCCCGCTAGTCAGGCATTAGCTGAGAAACTGGAAGTCAAAACAGGTCAAATGGTCTATAGAATTGACCGTCTTCGACTGGGCGATAACGATCCAATTGCATTTGATATCACCTGGTTACCATTCAAGTACGGACAACTATTGGATTCCGAATTACTGGCAGAAAAGACCATTTATGAAATTCTGGAACTTGATTATCAAATTCCGATTATTCGAGGTTCTTATCGGATAAGTGCTGAAAATGCCCCCGAAGAGGTGTCTGATTTACTTAATATTCCGCCATATACAGCACTTATGCTCATTAAACGTGCATCATATACCATAGGAAATAAACCCGTTTATTATCAAAAAAGATTTTACAGAAGCGATAAAGTCGTTTATGAAATGTTATTGGAACGGGAAGACGGGGATATGAACGCAGTAGATGGGATGCCACTTCGTGAATTCTCTCCAATTTTTACCAAATCTGTTGAATTTTAAAACCATGTAAATAAATACCTTAGCTTTGTCATTTGACTAAGCTAATCTTGTTTGTGAGTTAAAAAGCAATTAGATTTAACAGGAGTCAGTTTTAAATTTATCCAGGTCTGATTAATTCCACATCGCTTAGATTTTATTAATGCCGCTAAGCCTTCAACTAAATATATTTTCATTCTTCCTGATTCTGGCTGCACTTGCCACAACTTCAGTATCCGTGCTTTTACTGAGAAGAGAAGCAGTTGCCAGTAAAATTTTTGGTCTATTAATGGGAGTAACTGCAATTTGGTCTTTTACTTATGGCATGGAATTAATGTATTCGACACTCCCTGACATGTTGTTTTGGATCAAATTCGAATACATTGGAGTAGGACTCATTCCGGCTCTTTGGTTCTTATTTTGTGTTACTTTTGCAGGGTATGATGAAAAACTCACCAAGCCTATTGTAGCTGCTATTTTTGTCATTCCTGTGCTCACATTGATCATGGTCTGGACCAATGACTATCATTATTTTCATTATGCTCGGGTGGAGGTCGATACTACAAGTGGTCCGATTCCATTATTAGATTTCACACCCGGAATATGGTATTGGGTTCATACTGCATACTTCTATGTACTCTTGATATGGGGGACTTACTTACTCCTGCTCAACTTCAGATCTGCCGATCCACTTTTCAAAAGACAAACTCTTACTGTACTTCTGGGTGCTGTTATTCCATGGGCTGTTAATGCAGCATACTTATTAGGATTCAAGCCATATGATCATCTTGATCTTACTCCCTTTGTATTTACTGTGACAGGGATGATTATTGGATTTGGATTACTTCAGTATCGACTATTCGACATCATTCCAGTTGCACGTGACCGTCTGATTCAAAATTTATCTGATGGTGTGATTGTACTCGATTCAACCGACCGTGTCGTTTATTGTAATGACGCCATGTTAAACATCTTAAAATATGATGACAGTGGTATAATCGGTCACTCAGCTTCAAGTGTATTTATAGACTTTCCTGAAATTATTCAACATGTTCATTCAGTTGAAACACATAAATTAAGTGTTGAAAAACCCTCAGAAAATCAAGATGATTCAAAACATTTTGAAGTAACAATAACAAAGATTGAAGATTCAACCGGCAAAAAAACCGCCAAAGTTTTGTTATTTCATGATGTTACTACGTTGGTTCATAATCAGATCGAACTTTTGAGTGCTCGAATAAAAGCTGAAGAAAGTGATCGATTAAAAACTGCATTTTTAGCGAATATGTCCCATGAAATTCGAAATCCCATGAACGGAATTATCGGATTCGCCGGATTTATAAAAGATCCTGTCTCATCAGATTCGGATCGCATGAGGTACGCAAGTATCATCGAAAAAAACGCACAGCATCTCATGAATATCATCAACGATATCATAGATATTTCTAAAATTGAATCGGGACATGACAAATTAATTTTGGATGCAATTTCAATTTCAGAACTCATGAACGATCTGAGTGTATTTTTTAACGATCAGGCTAATCAAAAAAATCTGGATCTTAACTTTGCATCTTCAGTCTCCTCATCGAACGACTTCATAATTATTGACCCACAAAAACTTCGACAAATCCTGGTAAATATTATAAATAATGCGATTAAATTTACCGAAGAGGGAAGTGTAACTGTTAGAGTGAAAAAACTAAAAAATCAACTTATCTTTACTATCAAAGATACTGGTATCGGAATTGAGCCAGATGAAATAAATGGCATTTTTGAAAGGTTTAAGCAATCATTCGATAGTAAAAGGAAATCTTTTGGTGGAACCGGTCTTGGACTCTCCATTTCAAAAGCTTACACAAATTTATTAGAGGGCGAACTCTCGGTCGAATCAGAACTTCAAAAAGGCAGTACATTCACACTTAAGATTCCGCATTTCCCAGCCGAAAAAACAGAATTAAAAAATGATGATTCAGATATGAAAGATAAAAACTTTGTAGAACCAGATTGGTCAGGGCGAACGATCCTCATAGCTGAAGACGAACCTGTAAACATGATGTATATCAAAATTGCTTTAAAAAATACAAAAGCAACTCTGATAGCGGCTGAAACGGGATTAGAGGCAGTTAATGCATTTGAAAATAATGACGCAATTGACTTGATCCTGATGGATATCAAAATGCCTGAAATGGATGGATTTGAAGCATCAACAATTATTCGCAAAAAAGACTCAACAATCCCAATAATAGCTCTTTCAGGGCACGCAATGGTTGAGCAGAAGAAATTAGATCAATCCGGGTTTACTGGTCTGATATCTAAACCAGTGAAGAAAATTGATTTGATTATGGGTGTAAATAAATGGATCTCGAAGATATAAGAAATCTGAAAATCGAAACGATTAGTCAACAGCCTTAAAAGTGTCCCCCTAACTTACAGCTGACAGCAGGATTCGAGCCAGGGTTTCGATAAGTTTTTTTTAAAATCAGGATTTCTTCGTAATTGCCTCTGCAATCGACTCACCATGAAATCTGGAATTCTCAATAAACCATTTACTGGTATGGAGTCCACCACAAACTACACCTGCCAGGTAGATACCCTTCACATTTGATTCCATTGTAGCTTCATTATACACCGGTGTTCTATACTGGTCATCCCCAAACCGGACACCGGCATGTTCTAACAAAGAAAAATCAGGCTCATATCCGGTCATCGCCAGAACAAAATCATTTTCGATTTCGACTTCGCCACCTGTTGTCTCCAGAACAACCGATTTTTCCTTTATCTGAATGATTTGAGTGTTAAAATATGCCTTAATGTCCCCATCTTTGATGCGATTCTCAATGTCCGGTTTCACCCAATACTTAACGGTTTTTTTAATTTCACTGTCCCGAATCGCCATTGTGACATCAGATCCACATCGAAACGTCTCAAGGGCTACATCCACCCCTGAATTTCCCGCTCCAATTATAAGTATTTTCTGAAATGCATAGGGATGGGGTTCATCATAATAATGTTTTACTTTTGGCAGATCCTCACCCGGAATATTCATCAAATGCGGATCACTATAAAATCCACTTGAGATGATTACATGATCACTTTTATAAACACCTTTGTCTGTTTTTACTTCAAAATTACCCTCCACACCATCAATAGATGACACTTTTTCATACAATTGTATCGGAAGTTCATAATATGCCGAAACTCTGCGGTAGTATTCGAGCGCTTCCCTACGAGTGGGTTTTACATTATGTGAAATAAAGGGAATGTCCCCAATTTCAAGCCTGTCTGCTGTTGAAAAGAACGTCATATTTACAGGATATTGGTAAATTGAATTCACCAGACAACCCTTGTCTATGATTCGAAATTCGATCCCATGTTTTTTGAGTGCAATTCCGCAGGCAAGCCCAATTGGACCAGCTCCAATGATTGTAACCATAAATAATTTTCTCACACGGTTTCAATATATTAACCGTGTTCTTTTTAGTTTTTATTCCCTTAACCCGGGAAATTTAATCAATCCTTAAGGAAATATCTTTATAAATCAATCATGGCCCAGTTTCATAAAAAAGTATCCGAACAATCATTTATGATGGAACCAGCGATCGCATCGGAGATTCCTGAGTTATTAAAAATTATTGAAGATGTGTTTATCGAATATGGTTGGACATATGTTGAGTCAGATGAGGTACCTGATTTCATCAATTTTAATAATGTGTATGGAGATTCGTCCAGGGCAATGATTTTTTCAGTAAAATCGGTTGGTAAAAATCCTGAGATTATAGGCTGTATTGCTTTAAAATTTAATTCTGAAGGGCCATATTTAAGCCGCGTCTATTTAAAACAAGCTTTTCGTGGTTACGGTTTGGGGAAATGGATGACCATCGAAATGATGAAATTAGCACGTGATCGTGGCTTCGATCACATCCATCTCTGGACCGACACCAGATTTATTGGTGCTCACCACATGTATCTTCGGGTGGGATTCAGCATGTCGGGATTAATACGTTCACTTCATGACATCAACAATAGCTTTGAATTTAAAATGGAAGCACCCCTTTAATTCGTCATACTTTCGAACAAAATAACTGCAGTGTGTTTCGCTTTTTTACTTAACCCATCTGCGATTTGGTGTCGACATGAAAATCCATGAGCGCAAATCAGTGCATCATCTTCAACCGCCCGAAGTTTTGGGAATAACGTGAGTTCTCCAACATCCAGTGAAGTTTCATAGTGGTTTTTTTCATATCCAAAACTGCCAGCCATCCCACAACAGCCGGTTTTCAAATCTATTGGATTGAATCCGGCTTTAGAAAGAACATCCAATACCGGTTGAATGCCAACCAGTGATTTTGCATGACAATGTCCGTGAAGGTGAACCTCTTTGTGATTACCTTTGAATAATTCAGCGTCTTTTGGGTGATTTTCGAAATGTTTGGCCAAAAATTCTTCGAACATAAAGCTATTTCTACCCAGTAAAATTGCATTATCGAGTTGAGAAGCCTCGCATAAATCCAGATACTCATCACGTAAAGTCAGAATCTCTGAAGGTTCTTGTCCAATGATCGGAATACCGGACTTTGCATACTGCGAAAGTTTATTCACATTTTGGATCGCAATTTTCTTCGCATCCTTCAAAAATCCCTTTGATAGATGTGTCCTGCCACTCTTCATCGGTTCTGTGGCCAATACCCGATATCCCAAACTTTGCAGAATATGGACCATTGCAATACCAATTTCAGGCTCATTATAATTCATGAAATTATCGACCATGATTATAACATTTGGACCATCAGGATGTTTCACCGGATGTTTTTTTATCCATTTATGAAACGGAACTCGCGCAAATTCCGGCAGATTCCTTTTTGGATGAATCTTAAACAAGGTTTTGAAGGTCTGTTTTGCAATCCATGTCCGATTTACTGCATTTGTTAGTCGCGAAAAAGTCGCAGCAATTGGATAAATCATTTCAGATCGTGCAAAGAAATGCTCACTTAACGTAGCTCCATTTTTCTCATGCCATCCCTGCGTGAACTCCGCTTTCATTTTGGCCATATCCACGTTGGCGGGGCACTCACTTTTGCACGCCTTGCAACTCAGACACAGATCCAGCCCTTTTTTCAGATCAGTAGAACTAAAGGCATCCATCCGTTCGCCTCTGAAAATTTGTCTGAACAAATTTGCTCGTCCACGTGTAGAATCTTTTTCATCAAATGTTGCCATGTACGATGGACACATCGTTCCGCCACTTTCAGCCAATTTACGACAGACACCGGCACCGTTACATTTATCTACCAGCGCCATAAAATTACCTTCGGCACGATAGTTAAAGACCGTTTTAAACTCGGGATGTTTGTCCTCCGGATAGAATCTCAGGTCGGCATCCATCGGTTTGGCATCTACAATTTTACCCGGATTGAAAATCCCTTTTGGATCCCAAATCTGCTTAACACGAGCCAGAATTGGCATCATTTCCTCGCCGAGCACATATTTGATGTATGGTGCCCGGACCCGACCATCACCATGCTCACCGGACAGTGATCCACGATACTTTTTAACTAATCTGGCTACATCCACAGCCATACTTTTCATTTTTTCGAGTCCCTCGCGGGTAGTAAGATTCAATTCGGGACGCAAATGTAACTCACCAACAGAAGCATGAGCGTAGTACACACTATGTGTACCGTAAGATTTCATGATAGCTTCAAACTCTTCAATATAAGCTGGGAGATCCTCCACGCGGACAGCGGTATCTTCGATAAACTCCGGCGTTCTGGATTCAGCCCAGGTTCCCATTAACAATCCCAGTCCTGCTTTCCGAAGCTCCCAAACACGGCTCATTTCATCAGCATCAGTAATTACTTTGTAATCATAACCGAGTCCCATAAGTTTGAGTTGATCAGATAGAACCAGAGCATTTTGGTGTAATTTTGACAGCTCATCACCTTCCAACTGCATAATCAAAACAGCTTTTGGCTCACCAACGATAAAAAATCGATTTCTGCTCTGCTCAATGTTTAATTTTGTGGCATCAATAATGATATCATCAAGTAATTCAACTGCTGCAGTGTCATGTTTAACTGCTTCAACAGTTGCCAACATTGATTCGTGTAGAGAATTGTATTGTCCGACCAATAAGATTTTAAAATCCGGTACCGGAACTAGCCTTACCACGGAGTCAATCGTCATGGCGAGTGTTCCCTCACTTCCACACAGTAATTCAGCCATGTTAAAAGGACGTCCACCTGATGTAAATGGTTCCATTTCACAAAGTCGATCCAGCGCGTATCCGGTATTTCGGCGTGTAATGTCAGGATGTGGATATGAATCTCTGATAAGTTGCTGGTGAGAATCCAGAAGTTCCAGCATATCCCGATAAATTTTCCCCTCAAGATTCTGAAGTGATTTTTTTTGAATCAATTCATCATTAGACAACGGACCAAAAGTGGCAAATGAACCATCACTTAAAACGGGACGGATTGATATCGTATGCTCACGGGTTGTTCGATGTTTCAGCGAAAAAGATCCGGCCGAATTATTACCGATCATTCCGCCCAACATACATCGACTTGTTGTGGATGTATCCGGCCCGAATTGCAACTTAAACTTACCGGCTTCCCGATTCAGAGTATCCCGGATAACCCCCGGTTGAACTGTGGCACACGATTTATCGGCCTGAATATTTAATATTTTATTCATAAATCGAGATGTATCCATCACAATCCCACCACCTGTTGTCTGTCCCGCCAGACTTGTACCAGCCGCTCGAGCTGTTATGGGAACACCT
>DLXM01000335.1 GCA_003448835.1 Bacteroidota bacterium
TCTTCCATCAGCAAGTCCAACAGCCGGATAAATTGTGACAAATCGACCAACTTCACCGTCAATTGTCAAGTACCGGTCTTTGATGAAATCCGGTAAATCATTTAGGTTAAGTGGCTTTGTAACCAATGCGGCTCTTCTTAACCGATCCAGATCACTATTTTTTTGGTCTCGAATAAATGGATCACGCAATAAGGCTCTGATTTCAGAAATCCGACGGAGTTTTGCAGTTTCTTCAGCACGATCTTGCGGAAATCGTTCCTGTAATGCTTCAACATCTAATATCGTAGACCCTTCCCCTTTAAAATCTTTTCGTGATCGAATTTCAGCAACGATATAACGAACCTGATCTGTATTTTCAGCTATTATATAAGCCGGATTTCTTCGNNGTAGTTGAGCCTCCACCAACAAATTCTCGGAATTCGGTATACTCTTGAAATTCAGGTTCTAAATTTCCGAAATCGTATTCAAATGAGAGTTTCGAATTAAAGATTATAACAATAGCCATGACAGCAAATCCGGCAATGACCAGAGTTTTTGAGAATGGATAACGTTTAGGAGTTCGCTTTACCGATTGTAATTTGACGTTTCTGTTTACCAGAATTAAACCAAATCTTTCAAAAATGGTAATAATGGCAGGAAGAATGTACATCATTGCCATAAATGCAAGGATAATTCCTACTCCTGATATAAAACCAAACTCAGAGAATCCTCTGAAATCGGCAAACATCAACACAAATAATGCGACTGCTGTTGTGATGGCACTGGTCAAAATTGCAGATCCGGTGGAATCATAGGTAAACAACAGCGCTTTTAAAACTTCCTCACCCATGGATCGTCTTTCAAGATATCGGGCGTAAAAATGCAATCCATAGTCAATTCCAAGTCCAAAGAGGATTACAAATAGTACTGATGTCATGGTATTCAACGATCCCAGAATCAACCAGGCAATCCCAAATGTAAACGCAAGACTCAGTATTAATGGAATTCCGATGATGATGATGGAAACCGGCATTCTGATTACATGACTCCAAATAGAATGGGTTCTGTTTTCGTGATCCCCCATTCTATAATTGATATATTTCTTAAGAAAAAAATACATCATCACTAAAAACAGAACGCTGGAAATACCAGTAGAAAAACTGCTAAATACATCATTCGTAATCGATTCAATTTCAGTTAGATGTCTTTTTAATCGCCCACCATATAAAACTTTCATATCGGCATGATATGATTGGGGATCCATTCGATCAATTAACAACCCATAGTCATCAAACATTCGCCGGAGAAACGACAAGTTACTTTTAGATCCACTCGGATAAAATTTGATCGAAATAACAGTACTATCAGCATTAACAGGATATTCAGTGGGTATCAATTCTTCATAGACCTCCTGAAACCTGTCCATATGCGATTGATAATCTTCATCAAATTCATCATCAAATCCAAAGTCTACATAAAATGGGTTAGCTTCGATTTTTGCATTTTCGATTTCGTCTTCCAGATACCAGGTTAATTCGTCCAGTTCTGTGTCTGTTGCAAGATATAGTGCATAATCTTTGAGGATTTCCGTGTCTTTTCTGAACTCAACACGGTTGAAATAAAGATCACCTGTTTCGGGATCCCGGAGTTTCATACTCTCTTCAATCAGTTTGTTAGCAAATTCCAGATTAATTCCAAAATCCGGAGATCCAATTGCCACATCCATTTCAGTTTCACTACCAATGGTTTCTCTCAAATCATTAAGAGCAAGTACATGTGGATTATTCTCAGGTAATAAATTTGCTATGTCAGTGTCAATTTTAAGCTGTACCGCATAGAATCCGCTTATTCCGGCAACTATCAGAGCTACAAGAAGCACCGTTATCGGACTTTTATAGTTAAAAATCACGAGAGGTCTTAAATAATCGAGCAAATACTTCATGTAGTAATATCTGGTACGTTAATTAACGTGCATGCAAAATTAAATCTGAGATGTGAATTCGTGCTAAAATACACAAATTGAATCTGTTTTGGATGATTATTCTTAATCATTTGATTGATTATTGATTTAACATAGATTTCATAATAGAATTGTATCCCGCTGCTCATTTATCATTCTTACTAAGAGTGGTTCTTATCAAACTTGCTAACTGTTGGGTTGTTGATACTGAATTATACTGTTCGATTTTTGAGTTTTTGGGATGTCGATTACTTGAAATCTTTGATTCTAATATTTTATCAACTACAAACCGGGCCGCTAATTCATGGTCATCATGACCAAATGTCACACCTCGGTTAGTTTCTTCGAGAATTGTTCTAATTTCCGGATTCGGGGCAATGTTTAAAATCTGTGTTTTAGACGGTAAATAATCCCATAGTTTAGCGGGAATGATTTCGTTTCTGGATGGATCTGTACTCAACAACAACAAATCTGCCTGATCCAGTAATTCACGGCTTTGATCATGTGGAACCGGCTCATGTTTGATTAAAGATTCCGTTAGACCGTGATCTGATGCAAATTGCTCATCGGCAGGGCGCAAATCTCCAAAATAGATTAGATTTATTTGTGGAAGCAGCTCCGGTTGTTGTTGCTTTATGATGGAGAGTATACGAAGTATTGGCGTGGCAGGTGACAAATCTCTAAAACGACCAAAAAACAAGATTTTGAATACATCAATATTTCGAGTTATCTGATAATCAATTTCTGATTGCTGTACGTCAAAACTGTTATAAATTGTAGAAAATTTATAGTTGTGTTCTTTATAGTAGTCCGAGTAATTAGATTGTGTTGACGTGGCTGTAAAAACAACTCGATCTGCTTTTTTGATAATTTTTTTCTCTGCTCTCCGATCT
Source organism: Bacteroidota bacterium (assembly GCA_003448835.1). Classification (GTDB taxonomy): domain Bacteria; phylum Bacteroidota; class Rhodothermia; order Balneolales; family HLUCCA01; genus UBA11400. The sequence continues at coordinate 2,833 of DLXM01000335.1, forward strand.
AAAAATCGTATCAATGCAGGACGATTATTGTAACGAACACTGCATAACGTCCAGGGATCACGAAAATCTGCAATCCAGGGTAATCGATGTTTTCGTGCTAAAAAACGAGCCAAACAATGCGATGACCACGGATCACCGGTAGACCAAATCAGTTTGCAATCATTTTGTTGAATAACATTTGCAATTTGTTTGCGATGAGAAAATAACAAAGGCAACCAGGTATCAATAGGAAACCAATTATCAAGTAAGTCAGCAAAAGATGAGGACGAATTGTCAATCAGCGATTTAGATTCTTGTTCCCCATGTTCACTCCAGGCCAATTGACTCCCGGATCTTTTAGTTGTTAAATCAAATGGATGAGCAAGGTTAACGATAATACAATCTTTCAATGAATTTTTCTCATCGTCAGACAGTTGCTCGTCCGGGGAATCCAGACACACAATAATGGGTCTGATGTTGAAATTTGAAAGGTATTTTGAAAATTTGAATGCACGAAGAGACCCAACTCTTTTCCTTGGTGGGAAATAAGGAGATATTATTAAAACCGATATCGGATCGTCAATCAAAATAATTAATTGGACTTATTTTCAATATGCAATCGATGTGAATCGAACTGAGTGTGCTGAATATTACGTTCCTTTTTGAGTCGATTCCACACTCTTTCTGTAAACTCATAGAATGGTTGCTTCTGATGGAGCCATCCAAAATGGAGAATGTAAGGTGTTACAAGCATAAAATCACCTCTGCCCGGGAAAATTGAAAAAAGTTTAATGAAAAATTTACGGACATTAACGCTTGGAAGTCCTCTTAACGAGTATACAAATGGTATGGTGTAATACTTACAACGTACATACTCAAAATCAGGATCATATTGGGTCAAGTCCTGAATAAAATCAATTTGAGGACTCTCTTGTCCCATCATCCAGGGATAAACGGGTAAATTTAATTTTGACATTGCCATGGCCAGACTCCATTCGCACGACTCTTCTGTTCTACCTTGTTCCATGGTTCTGCTTTGAAAATGGGTCTCGTGTTTGCGGGATAACATTTCCCCTGCAAGCTTGCACACTTTCGCTGAAATTTCGAAATCTTTGGTATAAATAACCCCCGATTGGACTCTACTCAAGTACGTTAACCCAAATCGTTTGAGTGTTCGTGCTCTACGTCGAAGAAATAAGTCTCTGAAAACTGCAAAATTCTTGGGTCCACCAAAAAATGAATCCGCGGTCAAAGTCCCGGTAATAGTAAAATTATATGCATCCAGGGACATCCAGAGAGGGTCTGGATTCTTACACCAAATCATATCACAATCCAGAAACATAGATTTTTCAAATAGCATGTATTCGAAGAAGTTATGCTTAAATCCAACAATAGAGCAATGATCCGGACTAATTGGGAAAATCACATCAAAAAGATCGGTAAGACCTATTTTATCTAATAATTCTCGATGTTTTGTCTCACAAACGAGTGCAACGGGACGTTCAGTATCGTGGCGACGAAGTGAAATTACTGATGCAATTGCATGCTTCAGATATTTGAAATCACCATAGACTGGATAGACATAGCCTTCGGTGCCATAAGTTTTTTTAGGAACTGATCGAAGCATGTGTAAAATAGAATGAGAGATTGAGCGGTAAGTTACGAGATTTAAAAATTGCTGAAAAGATTAATTTGCAGCACGTTTACGTAAACTTTCCAGCAGAGCATCAAATCCACGGCGTCGGATAACATTCTGAAATGATCTGCGATATGATTCTGCCGTTGAAACATTATCAATAGCCATATCGGTGATATACCACGTGTTATTTCTTTTCTCCATGTTATAACTTACCGGAGTACGAATGTTGTCGAGAGTAGCCGTTGTTTTTACTATCGCAGTATTATTTTCAACATCAATCTGATTGTATTCAACAGAGGCACGATAAATATCAAGTTTATTTAGAGATTGGTTTCGAATTATGGTACCAAATAATTCTATAAATTCGGTTCGTTGTTCATTTGTGATGGTATCAAAAGTAGACTCCAACGCAATTTTTGCCATTGCACCATAATCAATAATCCCATTGATTATATCTTTTAATTTCTCTTTTTGCTCATTTGTGTGAGTAGTTCCCTCCGGGCCGACGAGCACCTTAATTTCTTTATCACGTTCATTCATCATAGATCTGATTTCAGATGAAGACTGAGCTATAGCAGAATGAGTGAAAAGAATACCAGCAAAAACAATCAGTAATAATTTCAGAAATTTCATATAACGATTTGAATTAGTTTGTCGGAGCAATCGGAAGTCCGGCGGCTCTGTTTAGTTTACTACTATTAACGTTAAACTCGAAGATTCGTTGCTTATACGAAGCTTCTAATTCCAGGTTAGCCTTGACTGCATCAACAAGTTTTTTAACCTCACCAAAGCCTAAATCGTAGTCTATTTGCTCTAAACGAAGCCATTCTTCACTTATTTGAAGTGCTTCACGTGTGTTTTCAAGTTTGGAATATGACATCATCATGTTACGAAATTTCTCTCGAACGTCGAGTAAAATGCCGTCACGAGCAGCTTCTTTTGCGTACCGGGCCTGGCGAACCTGTAATTGCGAACGGTTAATATTGTTTTTATTAACTAAAAAGTTCAGATTTTGTCGAAATCCAATTCCATAACTAACGGATTCATAATTTGTATTGTTAATGATGAATGGATTTCTCTGTTTGGGTCTGTTGGGTGTCTTAGCAAATGAAGCGGAAAGCCCCATGAAAAGCGAAGGATAGTTAGCGACTTTGTTAATTTTTAATCCATATTCAGCTGCATTTTGAATAGCATTATACTGCTTTATTTCTGAACGTAACTGCTGAGCGTGCTCTTCATAATACCTGATATCATACGATTCGAAAGGAATTGGGTCTAAAAAATTGGTTTCAGGTAAATAAACAACGTTTTTGTTATCATTATTTAATGCCAAATTCCATGCGGATTCAGTAAAAGTGACACTTTCATTGACTTCATCCATTCTGGATAAAAATTCATATTTAAATATTCTGAATTGAAATAAATCGGCTTCTTCCAGATCTTCATCACCATCTTCAATTAACTCTGCGATTTTTTCTTCTGCTTCTTCTATTTGTCCCCAAGCATCATTAATTAGATTTTGCAATTCCATGGCGAGTAATCTGGAATAATACAACTCCATGAGTCTTAACTCATAATCGGCTTGTTGTCCGGCGAATTCGGCTTCAGCAACAATAACACCTTGTCTTGCGGCATTGATTGCATTCCCTATTGCACCCCAGGTATAAATCGGTTGCAATGAAGTGACTTCAACTCTGTTAAAAAATCCCCAATCATACCAGTCGTTTCTAAGATTTGGATCAAGATAATACTGACCTTCAGGTAACCCGGGTATATCACTTTTAACTGCTGGAACGAGACCATGAGCGGTCGATAATTCAATTCGCGGGAGAATACGTTGTGATTTAGCTTGATCGACTCTGTTTTGAGAAAGTTCTACCGATGAACGTTGAGCATTGAGCAATGCTGATTCAATTCTGGATCGTTCAATAAATTCTTGAAGGTTTAATCGCAAGGTATCTTGCTGTGCAATTGAAACTTCAACTACAAATAAAACGGTAAAAACGGCAAACAATGCCACTCTTAATAATGCCATAACAAATGAAATTAGACTAATATTGTCGAAAAAAGTTTTCAATGTAACGCAACCCAAAATAATACATTGTCGCCTAAACAAAAAAAGCTCCACGTGGGAGCTTTTTGCGGAGAGAGAGGGATTCGAACCCCCGGAACCTTTCGGCTCAACGGTTTTCAAGACCGCCGCGTTAAACCACTCTGCCATCTCTCCGACAGATTTTAAATATACGAATTTTTCTACTAGTTTGACAAGGCTTCTGCACCAGAAACTATCTCCGAAATTTCTGTAGTAATTGCAGCCTGTCGGGCCTGATTGTACTTCAATTTTAATTGACGCATAATTTCAGAGGCATTTTCAGTCGCATTATCCATTGCTGCCATACGTGCTCCGTGTTCGGAAGCATTTGATTCAAGTGTTGCTTTCCAAATTTGGGTATTCAAATGCAGTGGAATAATACTTTCTAAAATCGCCTTTGCAGATGGCTCGTAAATATAATTTGTATTATCATCACCAGTATCATCCTGATACGAGACGTCAAGTGGTAACAATTGAGTCATAACTCTATTCTGCGTAATCACGGATTTGAATTCGTTAAATGCCAAATAAACGGCATCATGCTCTGAGTTTAAAAACTCCTGTGTTGCAGTTCTCATTACTGCTGCAGCCGAATCAAACTGAAGTTTGTCGAAAAATCCAACGTGACTTCTTTTAACGTTGTACCCTCTTTTTCGAAAATGATCAAAACTTTTTCTTCCAATACAAACTAATTCAAGAGTCCCATTCTCTTGTTGTTGGCTGAAGTTGGTTTTAATCTGATCTTCGATGAATCGAAACAAGTTTGTATTGAATCCGCCACAAAGTCCACGATCAGAACTCACAATAATCAACAAGATTTTATCCTGTTGTTCTGCAGTTCTGAGATATGGATTTTCAGATGATGCTTCGGATGCCAGTTTACCAATAACCTTTGCGATAGAAGCTGCATAGGGTCTTGTAGCAACTACACGATCCTGTGCCTTTTTCAAGCGGGCTGCAGCAACCATTTTCATGGCTTTGGTAATTTGCTGCGTATTCTTGACTGAGGCTATCCTGTCGCGTATGTCACGTAAATTAGCCATGTATACTAAATATTATTTATTAGAGTTCAATTGACCAATTACTCTTTCAGCTTCACTAACCAGTTTATCTGCTAGATCATCTGAAAGTACACCTGATTTCATCAATTCTGATAATTCAGTTGAGTATTTCAAACTGATCAGACTCAGGAATTCGGTTTCAAAGGTTGCTATCTGGTTAACATCGAGTTTATCCAACAATCCTTTGTTGTTAACCAACAAAATTGCAATCTGTTTATCAACACTCAATGGAGAATATAAACCTTGTTTTAAGACTTCAACTGCACGAGCACCACGACTTAATTGTCGTTGAGTAGATGCATCCAAATCAGATCCGAATTTAGCAAATGCCTCCAATTCTCGATACTGTGCCAGTTCAAGTTTCATGCTCCCGGAGAGTTTTTTCATGGTCTTAACCTGAGCGGAACCACCCACACGTGATACTGAAATACCTACGTCGATGGCTGGACGAACACCGTTGTTAAACAAATTAGATTGCAAGAAGATCTGTCCATCTGTAATCGAAATTACGTT
>DLXM01000298.1 GCA_003448835.1 Bacteroidota bacterium
TATAGATTGTTTGTTGATGTAGTCACCCTGAACGGAGTGTTGATCCGATTCTCCTGTTCTTGGACTACTTGAAGCCACTTCCAACACGTTAGGATTTAATTTTCTATAGTAAATAGTGGCGGCCTTTAATTTGGAAGTCCCTTTTTATGAGCCAGCATAACTAGTAGATGTGTTAAAACTAATATTTTACTCCTAAGGTGGCATTTTAATGTATGGGGTAATGATCAGATTGACTTCAAAAGGTACTCACAAGAAGTACATTTTTTACTTTAGCCTATATATAACTGTTACTAATAGGTTTAGTCAGAATTATATAGCGAGGTGCAATAATTATCCCGGATTTCACGTCTATTAGTGGTAACAACTATTCTGGATTGTATAAATACCAGTCACGTATCAGGGATTTAGAGTTACTCTCTCATTTAATAAACCAAATCATCTACTCACCAAAATTAAGATTATGAAAATCAAGAATACAACATTTGTATTTACATCTTTACTTGTCATCACACTGCTCATTTCAGGTTGTTCAACATGGAGCAAAACGGCCAAGGGAACTGTAATCGGTACCGGAGCCGGGGCTGCAGTTGGGGCGGTTGTTGGAAAAACATTGGGTAACACTGCGGCAGGTGCTATCGCTGGAGCAGTAGTCGGTGGGACCGTCGGTGCTATCATCGGACGAAATATGGATTTGAAAGCAGCGGAGCTCGAAAGAGAAATGGAAGGTGTCACGATCCAACGTGTTGAAGAAGGTATCGCTGTAAGCTTTGACAGTGGACTCCTTTTTGACGTCGATTCTTCAAATCTGCGTACGGAAGGCTATGAAAATCTTCAAAAACTGGCCAATATCCTGAAAAAAGACAATGAGACGATTCTTATGATCGTGGGACATACGGACTCGACCGGTGATGAATCCTACAATTTGAGATTGAGTGAGCGACGTGCGCAATCAGCTAAGTCCTTCATGCAAGCTCAGGGGCTTTCTTCCACAAGAATTCAAATGATAGGCAGAGGCGAATCGGAGCCAATTGGTGATAACTCTACGGATGCCGGCAGACAAAAGAACCGCCGAATTGAGGTTGCGATCTACGCTAGTCCGGAATATGTTGATCGACTCCAGGCTGCTAACTAAGTAGAACACTGACCAAAAATCAACGTAATCCAGACATGCATTCCAGGATTTGAATTGCCGATTCAACATGCGGGTGTTAATTTCTGGCACGTTGTGAATCTATATCGAATTAATCACTGATAAAAATTGAGTAAAACTTAATCTTTATTTAGGGTTGATTCGATATAGTTTTTGTTAGATATCTTGGGTTTTGCTGTGAATGTTCCTTTAAAAGTACAATATTGCTTATTAATTGTATTCTACATAATACACTTTGCTTCATTTATTGTTCTATAATATCAACGCCGGCATTTATTAGCGTCTCGCATGCGGATGAGTGGACGAAGGGTTTCGTCGAGTCCGTTGGTTCGGATTTCGTACATCGTGGCCAGGTACTGTCCGAGGGTACCTTCGGGAAATCCTTTTCGTGCAAACCATTCCAGGTAAGTAACGGGTAAATCGGTCATCCAGCGGCCTTCATACCGTCCGAATGGCATGCGCATGTACACCATTTCAATGAGGAAGTTTGGATCGGGACTGATATTCATAGCGCAAAATCTACTGAGTTTCAGTCCTACATCCTAATATTAGTGAGATTCCCCGTCTTCGGGTTCAGCCAGTAGTAATTCGGTCCCAAATACGTTCAAAATCCGAGTATTCGAGTCGAAATTGGCGTTTAGAAACCACATAAATCCGACGACAATAAGCAAAAGCACAACTCCTGCACCCTTACCCCGGGATGAATTTGGATGTTGACCCTTAACGGGTTCTTTTTTTCCATCAAACATGCTGGTAATCATGCCATCCCGATGACGGATCTGGTGATACACAACGCCGATTATATGAGCAATCACTGTAACTACAAATAATTGAGCAAAAATCTCATGGATTTCCTTGGCGCTTTTTTGTCCTTCACCTACCATCATGTAACCAGACACCATTAATCCGATGACAGCGATGAACATCAACACAGCCGCAAAACTCGAAGCCGGATTGTGATTAAGATATCGTGTGGTTTTAGATCCGATGACTTCCCGGAAATATCCAAATAACTGCGATGGCTTAAGCATGAAAGTCGAAAATCGGGCATAGGTGCTGCCGATAAATCCCCAAATGATCCTAAACACAAGCAAGACCCCGATCATCATACCTGCCATCATGTGATATGAAAATATCGCTGAATCATCATCCGCTGTGTTTGCAATCACAATGGCCGTTACAAAGAAAATTGCCATCAACCAGTGGAACATCCGCACCGGGACATCGAAAACCAAAACTCGTTTCATAGAGGCCTCCAAAATAATAGATGAGTTTATTGTCCGAAATAATTTCAGTAAATAAACATCCAAATGCATCTGTTTTTTAGTGATATACGCAATTTATAATCGATTTAAGTATTAACTCAACAAAATAAGTATCGCTTAAAACCTAGTTGTATGTCTATCAGCGGCTAACCTCAAATGCTGTCAATTTGATTCGAAGAGTCGTCACACTGTCTTAATATTGAGTTAAAGTAATCTTCACACATTCATAAAGATTCAATAACACGCCAGTCTTTTTTGGTCTTTAGTTTTATGCCCGTATCCACAGTGGATTTCTTCACGATGAAAATTATTGAAAACTCACATCCCACAAATGGATATTCGTCAACTATCATAAAACCAAAAAAATCATTTCAAAGTCTAGTTATGCTTAAAAATTTACACTCTATATGGTACCGCACTGCGGGTTTTATCATATTTGCTGTATTCCTGAATACTATTTCAGTTTTTGCCATTCCTGAAACAATTCTGCAGCAACAAACAATAAATGGGGTGGTTACAGATGCCGACACCGGTGTCTTGTTAACCGGGGTGACTGTCATGGTAAAAGATTCACAAGAAATGACAGGTAACGTCATCGGTACTCTGACTGATGTGAATGGAAATTATACTATTAATGTCCCCGATGGATTAAATACATTAGTTTTTTCCTACATCGGTTATGTGCGTCTTGAAGTAGCTATTGATGGTCGTCAGGCTGTCAATGTGCAACTCCAACAAGATATATCGATGCTTGAGGAAGCCGTTGTTGTTGGATTCGGTACCCAGCGTAGAGTGAATTTGTCAGGATCTGTTGATCAGATCAATATGCGTCAGCTTGAAGCACGGTCTATTTCAAACGTTACCCAGGGTTTACAAGGACTGGTTCCAAACCTTAATGTCGATTATACAGAAGGAGCCCCGGGTTCTGAGCCGAGAATCAATATCAGGGGATTTACTTCCATAAATGGAGGCGAACCTCTTATCATTATAGATGGTGTTCCAGCCGAAAAACGCGACCTTAACCGTCTCGATCCCATGGATGTTGCCAGCATTTCTGTTTTAAAAGATGCTTCTTCTGCCGCAATTTATGGTGCCCGAGCCGCATTTGGAGTCCTTCTTATTGAAACAAATCGTGGTACACGCAGTGGCATAAATATCAATTTATCTTCACGAGCATCATGGGATACTCCTACGATATTACCAGATAAAGTCACTGATCCATACACTTACATGCGCTGGCAAGACATGAGTACAAGTGCTACGCCATGGAATTACATCAATTTCAGCGACGAGATGTATGAATGGGCCCGACAGCGCTCGGACAACCCGGAAAGTACACCGGCTGTTCGTGAAAACCCGAATAATCCGGGACAATGGCAATACATGGGCGACCGTAACTGGACCGAATACTTTCTTTCAGATTATGGGCTCTCATCCAATAACACCTTGAGTATTGATGGGATGACAGATCGAACCCGTTTCTACCTTTCCGGATCTTTTGATGATCAAATTGGTGCTTTACAACTTGCAGAAGATGCCTTCGAGCGCACCAGTATCCGTACAAATGTTGAGTACGACACCTACGACTGGCTTACCATCGGTAACCGCACGAATATCACCCGAAGCCAGCGTAATACACCAACTGCCTACGAAAGTGGAACATGGTCAATGTGGCAGTTTTATGATTTGGAGCCTATGGGATGGGACAAGAATCCTGATGGCACCTGGGGAAATAATCAGGTTGGAATACTTGGTGCACGTCTAACACAAGGTGGAGAATCAACGGACGAATATCAAAATTATCAGACTACATTCACCGCCCGCACTACAATATTGCCTCAAATACTTACTGTAAACGCGGATTTTACACTTCGAAGTGAGTTCCGCGACTGGAATTGGGATCAAAAGAAATATCAAGTTGGATATGGACCTAATGATATCCGGGAATTTGGTGACACACGAGTCTGGAGAAACCGAACCACGTATGATTACCAGGTTCTTAATATTTACTCTAACCTGAATCTGGATTTCAATCAACATGAAATCAGTTCAATTCTCGGATTTAATCAGGAAAAAAGTGAAATCTATCAGTTGATTTCCGACAGAAGCAATGTCATTTCATCATCATTACCCTCATTATCGCTGGCACTTGGCGACCCACAATTGAGCGACATGTACAGAGCATGGGCAGTACGGGGTATTTTTGGTCGAATGAATTATGTCTTCGACAACAGATACATCGTGGAATTTAACGGTCGATACGATGGATCTTCACGTTTCCCTACTGACAATCAATGGGGATTCTTTCCATCAGCTTCTATGGCCTGGAGAATTGACCAGGAAAAATTCATGGAACGTTTCGATTGGATGGATATGCTTAAACTTAGAGCATCCTATGGCACACTTGGAAATCAGTCGGTAGCTGAATTCGGACATATACCTTCGATGACGGCGAGTGCCTCAAATTATTTAATCGGAAATGTTCGTCCGCTACAAATTTCATCCCCACCACTGGTTTCATCCAATTATTCATGGGAAGAAGTCTCCACTCGAAACATTGGTTTGGATATGGATCTGTTAGGATCCAGATTAACAACCTCATTTGATGTTTATGTGCGTGATACCAAAGGGATGTTAACACTGGGTCGTGAACTTCCGGCCGTACTTGGTACGAATGAACCAAATGAAAACGCTGCCGATCTGGAGACCAAAGGCTGGGAAATGGCGTTGCATTATCGTGACACGTTTAATTTTTTCGATGAAAATTTCTTCTTTGGTGCGCGATTTACGCTGGCAGATTCACGTTCATATATCACCAAATTTGACAATCCGGAGGGATTCCTGAATCAGTATTACGTCGGACAGGAAATTGGTGAAATTTGGGGACTCCGTTACCTTGGAATGTTCCAAAATGCCGATGAAATCGCAAATCATGCAGATCAAAGTAATATTGTCCCCTGGGGTGCACTCGACATTGTCCCCGGTTGGCCAAAGTTCGAGGATTTGAATGAAGATGGTAAAATTCAAACCGGTAATACAGTAGATGATCCGGGTGATCTGACCGTCATTGGAAATTCACAGGCACGTTTCCGATTTGGAGTAAACTTAGACTTCTCATACAAAAACTTTGATATGCGAGCCTTCTTTCAAGGTGTTGGTAAACGTGATTTCTTCCCTCAGCACTATCTGTTTTGGGGATTCTATCAGCAGCCATACTCCGGTGGATATCGTCACTTGATGGATTACTACCGACCGACGGATGACTCCCAGGAAATGATGGATCGACACTCTCAAGCATATATTGATGCCGGAATGGCAAATGCTAACCTGGATGCCCGGTTCCCGGTACTTCAAGCATGGCAGCGAGATGTTAACACATCTGGACTTGGTAATATTCCCGATGATAATTACATGATGGATGCATCCTATGTGAGACTTAAAAACTTCACTATAGGCTATTCCTTGCCGCGCAGTATACTCCAGGCCTATGGAATCCAAAACGTAAGGATTTATGCAAGTGGAGAAAACCTTGCTGAATGGTCCAGTATTTCAGACATCATCGATCCTGAAGCCATCACAGATGACGGGTTTGGTTACCGATATCCATTTCAGCGCCGATACTCACTCGGTATTAATGTCAGTTTCTAACCAGAATATTTAGGTTAATAAAATCATGAAAAAAATTAGTGTACTTTTTGTAATCTTCGTTTCCACCCTCTTGCTAAATGGGTGTGATGACGGCTTTTTAAATTTGAATCCACGGACAGAAATTGGCAAGGAGAATTTCTTTAATTCAGCCGATGATCTGAATATGTACCTGAATAGTCTCATCAACTGGACAGGTTTTTCTGCAATTTATCTTGAACAGTCTGATGATGCTACCACATCAGGGAATGCCGAATTCATGACCATCATGAGAAATGATGTGAATTCACGTCAGATAACCACTGGTTGGAATTGGACCAGACTCAGAAATATCAATTACTTCCTGGAAAACTATACAAATGCAGAGCTTCCTCCGAATACATTGAATCACTTTCAGGGAGTTGCGCGATTCCACCGTGCGCGATTTTATATGGAAATGGTACAACGATTTGGTGATGTCCCCTGGTACGATAAAGTACTGGGTACAAATGACGAAGATTTGATGAAACCACGTGATCCACGGAGTTTTGTCATCGATCGCATATTTGAAGATTATGCTTTTGCTGCAGAACATGTGCAACAAAATGTTCCAAGTGGGGCGGTTAGTAACATGGTTGTGAGGACTTTTATGGCCAGACATGCGTTGTATGAAGGTACCTTCCGTAAATATCATGATTATCTTGATTTACCCCACGAACAATATCTGCAAATAGCCAGGGTTCAATCCAAATACATCATGGACAATGGTGGGTACTCGATTTATTCAACTGGAAATCATGACACCGATTATTCCACACTATTTAATAGTACCGATCTACAAGGGAATCCCGAAGTGATCTTGTTAAATAGAAGTATTGATGGTGAACGTAATAGTGGATGGGGTAACACTGGATTCGGACATTTTGAACAATCTCACACCAAAGCAATGGTTCAATCTTATCTGATGGCTGATGGGAGTTATTATTCTAGTCAACCGGGATGGCAAGAAAAAACATTTGTTGATGAGTTCGAAAACCGTGATCCACGTCTTACACAATCGTTCGCTTATCCGGGTTGGGTTCTTAATAATCCAAGTACAGTAGCTCAGGGAACAGCTGGCGAGCCGTATATCCAGCAAATGAGTCAAAACTTTACAGGGTATCATACCATTAAATGGTTCATCAATAATCCAAGTGCTGCATACAGAAATAGTATTGATATTCCTGTTCTGCGATATGCTGAGGTTCTGCTTACATATGCTGAAGCCAGAGCTGAACTTAATGAACTGACACAAAGTGATCTGGATATGACCATAAATCTGATCCGAAATCGGGTAGGAATTCCGCCATTGAGTATGAATCCGCCAGTAGATCCTGTAATTCAGGCTCAGTATGTGGATGTGACTTCACCGGTCCTTTTGGAAATCAGAAGAGAGCGACGGGTAGAACTGTTCAACGAAAGACACCGATTTCTGGATGTAATGCGATACCGAGCTGGTCATTTATTTGAAGAGTTACCCAAGGGACTCTACTTCCCGGGTCTTGGGAACTATGATTTGACCGGAGATGATATTCCTGATATTAAACTTATTCCTGAATCAGAAACAATTCCGGTATCAGAAGATCGTGAACGCAATGAACTTGGTAAAATGCTGATTTATTACAGAGCTGGTGCTTATGGATCAACTGCACAAGTTTGGTTAGAGCATACCGACCATGGTGCAATTTTGGCGCGTGACAATATGGGAACATTTCAGGATCCCAAACACTATTACCGACCCATTCCGGACAGAGATGTTCAGATAAATCCCAATTTAACCCAGATTTTCGGATGGAATTGATTTCCTGAATATCAGCTCAAAAGTTCAAAACCATCTCTTCAATCGACAGGGGAGATGGTTCTGGACAAAAGAATTTCGCATTAAACATAACCAAACAATTTTATGAACCGCTTTAACATTTCTCTTTTAACGTTATCAATGATTTTCGTTTTGTTGAATGTAGGATGTTCACAACCTGCAGACACAACGAAAGAAAAAAAAGCAATATTTATCATAGTAGATGGGATATCAGCAGATGTTCTTGAAAAAGTTGATACACCAAATATTGACCGAATAATTGAGCAGGGGGCTTATTCGCGAGGCTGGCTAGGCGGAAAAGCCGGTCGATATTCGCAATCTCCAACGGTTTCAGCTGTGGGATACAACCATGTACTAACCGGGGTATGGTCGAATAAACACAATGTTTATAATAATGATATTTCTGACCCAAACTACAATTATTGGAACATTTTTCGCTTATTTAAACATAATTATCCTGAAAAATCGGTTGGTGTTTATTCCTCATGGCTGGATAACCGAACCAAACTCATAGGTGATGGTTTGCCCCAGGCGGGCAACGTTGAAATTGAAATCCATTATGATGGATTTGATGTCGATACGTTGGCGTTTCCACATGATTATGGGTATGTCCAAAAAATTGACGATCACGTGGCAACGATGGCAGCGCAAAGTATTTCATCCGATGCACCCTATCTCTCATGGGTGTATTTATGGTATACAGATGACACTTCACACCGATATGGTGAAGTTGAGCAGCACTTTGAATCAATAAAAGTGATCGACGAACTGGTTGGACGTATCTGGGATGCGGTTCAAAATCGTATGGAAAATCACAATGAAGACTGGTTGGTACTTATAACTACTGATCATGGTCGTAGTTTACCGGACGGTCGTGGACATGGTGGACAATCGGAGCGGGAACGTACTATCTGGTTGGTTTCAAATAAAGCGGAGATGAATACATTTTTTAACGATGGACATCCACCAGTTACCAGTATTTATCCAACAGTAAGTCGGCATTTAGACCTTGAAATTCCAGAGACATTGGAACGTGAACTCGATGGAGTTCCGATGATCGGGGATGTCTCTATTAGCGACGCCGATGCTGAACTTCTGGAAGAGGAGAAAGTTATTGAAGTGACCTGGAAAGCCTGGGCGTCCGAAGGAGAAGTTAAAATCTATGCGACGACAACAAATGAATTTAAAACCGGTGGTGTAGATACATACACTTTAGTTGCTGAGGTTCCGATTTCAGATGGTCGTGCTCGAATCGATGTCGCTGAAATGGAATCCAATTTTTATAAAATCGTTTTTGAAGCAGAACATAATACATTAAACAGTTGGGTTGTTTCCGAAACCGAGAGTGATACTACCGATAACTAAGCTCCAACCGTAAGTATTTATATACAAAAAAGCCTTTGATATCCAGCATATTGCGTGGGTATCAAAGGCTTTAATTTTGTGGGACCGGAGGGAATCGAACCCACGATACGTTTGAACACTTTATTCAGAAATTGAATAAATCCAAATTATTCTAATAGCTTAATTCTTCGGTTCTAATGGTGTAAGTGAACAACACAATCCCCAAGTACATGTTTCAAAACAAATATATGTTGCAGTACCCGCAATTGGAATAGCTTGTTGTCTGTCTTCAATACTATTTTCAGAACATGAAATTGAAGAATTTTCTACTTCAAGTGGTGATAATTGTGTATTTTCAGTACTGGTAAACGTAAAAGTCATTATCATAACGACCATTAAATTGATAAGATTCATATTTAACTCCATATTGATTTGTTGTTTTTTAAAAGTTGTTATTTAAGAACAACTTTGGTAATAATGAATTGTTCATCATTATTCTCTTTTGGTTCTTCATAAAAGAAGAATTGATCTGAAAAGGTATCTTGTCCCAGTAATCTTGGAGTGTCCCTAACTTCGAAGAGTACATTTCCAGAGAGATCTACCTCAGCTAGAGAGTAGACTAATTCAGAATCAAAAGTACCATCTGATCTAAAGTCACCAAATTTTGTATAATCGAAATATTGCATCAAGAGTGTTCCGCGGCTTGTATAAAATACTCTATCAATTGTTGAAAATGACATCATTGATTCACTGACTTTATCATTCGGGATTCTACCTCTCGAATATTTTTGTAGTGATCGGAAGTGAGAAAACTCTATATCCTCTATTTTACGTTGTAACTTTCCATTTAAATCGAAAAAATACATTGAGTTTAAAAATGGTATGATTGCAATAATAGAATTATCATCAGTTGTAGTTTGTACATTTGAAGATACCATTGCAAGGACGCCGCCATAATCATTTACATTATAAGGTTGTTCAAAAAAACCAGATTCAATTTTACCGGTATCCAAATTGAATATTTGTAATAAATTAGATTTAACTCCTACTGCACCACGTCCAGGTATGAGTATTTTATTATCTGGGAGCATTGTCAGATTCATGATCATACCGGGAAGTAAATATGAATCTACAAGTTCACCTTTAGAATCAAACAGTGCTGATCTCCCCATCATATCTGAAACAAAATAGTTGTCGTCTGATGTGACGGTAACATGGGAAATATAGTTAAATTCTCCGGGACCTTGTCCTTCGCGTCCCATGGTACGTATCAAATTTCCCTGATCATCAAATTTAAACACTGATTTCTGAAGTATATGACTGACTATGAAATCCCCAGATGCATTTGTGGTAACCTTGACAGCTAAAGGATCTGGGAAAAAGACTTCTTTGATTTCAAGATGACCCACAACTTGAAACTCTTCATTGAATACATTTTGACTGATTATTTGATTGGTAATAAACAGTAAAAATATAGTCATTGAGATAATTGTACGGTATAATGTTGGTAAAATATGCGACATAAATAACTATTATTTATATGAATAAAACAATTTAACTAATTTAATTTCTAGGTTAAAAAAAAATTAACAAGCAAAACTTATTTTTATATATAGCAATTAACTACGAGATATGGTTATATATAAGTACCTTTACTGATATATAATTCTGAATTGGTCTATTCTATCTTGGAGATGTTCCAGATACAGGGTGTCTAGTAAATATTATGTTGTCCTTGGTACAATAAGACACTCGATTTTACCAAATAAAAAAAGCCTCTGACACCAAGCTAAAAGCTTAAATATCAAAGGCTTAATTTTTCTGTGGGACCGGAGGGAATCGAACCCNNCTCAATGAAATACAATTTTTTAGTTTTTTTGCTACTCTCAAGTTGTTCTTAGTCAAATTATTCGATTAATTACTCAAACTTCTATATTTCCAGAACTATTTGACTCATTTTTTCCATGATACTCACTATCATTCTCTTCTTATCTTCATTCATGACAGATTTAAACTCTTATCCGCCGACCGACGATCGCATCCAGATCATGGGTCGTCATCTGGTCGAACAAGACGGATCGATCAAATTCGGAGCTTCCGGGGTTTCTTTTTATTTCCGTTTCGAAGGTACTACGCTCGAGGTCGAACTTGAGGATGAATTTCGTTACGGTAACGCCAATAATATTTTTATGGTTATCCTGAACGGAGTGGAATCCCATAGATTTAAAATAGAGCCGGGACAATCACGTATTACCCTTGCAAAGGATCTGAATCACGGCGAACATCAGATCATTTTAGTCAAAGCTACCGAAGGTGCAAACGGGTGGACCCGATTAAAATCCATCCACACCGAAAAATTACTCGAGTCCTATGATCTGCCAAACCGATACATCGAGTTCATAGGAGATTCAATCACAAGCGGGATGGGTGCTGACGAAAAGTTCACAAAATGTGGTGATGGCGACTGGATGGATCAACACAATAGCTGGTCAAGTTATGGGGCAATTACCGCCCGAAATTTACATGCTCAATTTATGCTGACATCCGTTTCAGGCATGGGAATGCTCCGAAACTGGAACACACCGTCTCCCGTGATGCCCGACCGATATGAGTCCGTGTTAGTTGATCCCGAGGATCAAAAAACCTGGTGGGATTTCAGCCGATATACAGCAGATGTTGTGGTTATCGCTCTTGGGACCAACGATTTTTCTGACGGTGACAGACCAGACCCACGGCCAGCCCCGCAAGCTGACGAATTTAAATCTCAATACTTGAACTTTTTGATTACAGTCCGCCAAAAGTATCCCGATGCCCGAATCCTGATGTTAAATTCACCCCTCATTGATCCGCATCGAAACGAAATACTGGGACAATGGCTCAAAGAACTCAAAGCCGAACGTGCCACTGCGGGGGACCCAAATGTGTATGTGTTTGAATTCACAGAGCAGTATCCGAGTGGATGTTCCGGTCACCCTGATCTTGCCGAACATGCTGCAATGGCAGAGTTGCTTACGCCTGTGGTTGGATCATTACTTGATAGATAATCTCCTTCACCCCTTCACTCCTTCCCCTTTTCGCTTGGCTGCGCCNNCACTTGTGTTTGGTCTACGATTCCCCCTCCACCTTTATATCTTTAATCTGAATTTGGAGTGAAGTTCTGCCATTCCAATTATTTTCGTCAATGGTAAAAGCGATTTGAATGTCACCATCTTTACAATTAACAACTTCTTCGTAAAATCCACCCAGATTAAATCCAATCGCATCAAAAACCGTCGCCTTACCTACATTTTGTGAGAGCCGTAATTTTAAATGGTCCTTACCGACTTTCATCGGGTGACCAACGACTTTCAATCCCTTACTCACAAAAATTGGCTTCAGGTTATTCGGACCAAACGGCTCAAATTGACTCAAAATCTTCCAAAAACGATCATCAATGTCATTCAAATTAACCACTGCGTCAATTATTAACTCCGGTTCGAAATCTTCATCACACAATCGAAGCTGAACAATTTCACTAAATCTGGCCCGAAACGCATCAAAATTATCGGCATCCATCGTTAATCCGGCAGCAAATTCATGTCCGCCAAACTGAATCAATAAATCTTCACATTCTTTTAAGGCATTATAGATATTGAATCCCTTAATACTACGAGCGGACCCCTTTATCTTCCCATCCACCGTACTCAACATCACAGCAGGACGACAATATTGATCCACCAACCTCGAAGCCACAATCCCGATCACACCCAAATGCCAGTCCGGATCATGTAATACCATGCACGAACAAATATCCATATCAAATTCGCCCACCATCTCTACCGCTTTATCCATCGTTTGAGAATCTTTTTTACGGCGTTTCTGATTGATAGCTTCCAGTTCAGCCGCGTAATATTCACCTTCTTCAGGTGTAGCTGCAATGAGTAATTTCAGGGCAGTTGATGCATCACCCATTCGTCCGGCCGCGTTGATCCTCGGTCCCAAAGAAAAAACAATATTCGACGTGCTGATTTTGC
>DLXM01000358.1 GCA_003448835.1 Bacteroidota bacterium
ATTTAAATCCACGAGTTTCATCAAAGCGTTTAGCTGCTTTAATCAATCCAAGATTTCCCTCGTTGATCAAATCACCAAGTGATAATCCCTGGTTTTGATATTGTTTCGCTACCGACACCACGAATCGAAGATTGGCTTTTGTAAGTTTTTCCAGAGCTTCCTGATTACCGGCCTGAATCTCACGCGCGAGACGCACTTCTTCATCAGGAGTAATTAAACTTACCTTACCAATTTCCTGTAAGTAACGGTCTAATGACTGTGACTCACGTGTTGATATACCCGTGGGGGTTTGCGTTTTAGCTTCTTTTTTCTTTTTTGCCACTTGTATGTCGCTCTTTTCTGTTCTGAATTTGTCAGTCCGAACCAAATAACAATATGAGAATCAAATTATTATGGTACAAACTTTAGCCCGATAAAATACGGAATAAAATGACCAGATTCCATTCAAATCTGGCACTGATATTTTGAAAACAAACCGTGATATAGATTCATTCCTTTATGATGGTTAAACGCATTTCGACCCTGAATTGTTCTACTATTTTAGAAAACTTTTTCCATGAAATGGATGATCTATCTGGAAATAATTACATGCCGAAGCGGCAATATCCCTGAACGACGACCTGATTCCCAATGAACCCACTTCCTCGGTTCGATTATCGAGCACCAGCAATGGTGTAAATTCGCGTGTGTGATCTGTCCCCGGCGTAGTTGGATCATTACCATGGTCACCGGTTATTACCAGAACATCATCTGATTTCATTTTGGCAATAATTTCCGGAAGTGCCTGATCAAATTCTTCAAGTGATTTACCATACCCAATGGGATCATTCCGATGACCGAACAACTGATCGGTATCAATTAAATTTATAAAGACGAATCCATCACCCACTTCATCCATCAAGCTCAACAGTTCCGCGATTCCTTCAGCATTATTTTTTGTTCGTTTGAAGAAATCAAATCCACATTCGGCAAAAAGGTCGATAATTTTACCAATCGAATAGGTTTTAATCCCATGTTCTTGAAGAAATTCCGGCAAATTGGGCTTAGGTGGAACCAATGAAAAATCGTGCCGTTGATCTGTTAATCGTGTATAATTCCCTGATATACCAGTAAATGGTCGTGCAATCACCCGTCCAACCGCATGATCTCCAATCATAATTTTATCGCGAGCGATTTTACACCATGAGTACAATGTTTCAACGCTGGTTACTGATTCATGACATGCCAATTGAAACACACTATCTGCCGAGGTATAGAGAATGGGACGTCCGGTTTTTAAGTGTTCATCTCCAAATAATTGAATGACCTCAGTGCCACTATATGGATTATTAACCAACACACCATCAATTCCAACTGCATCACAAAATGCGTTCACAATTTCATCCGGAAAACCATCAGGATATGTCGGAAAATCTTTTTCTAACGTCACTCCTGCAATTTCCCAATGTCCTGTAGTGCTATCTTTTCCAGCCGAAACCTCCCGAAGTTTTCCCCATGAACAAATTGGATTCATGACCGGTTGAACAGTATCCACTGGAATTATATTCCCAATTCCCATTTTCTGAAGATTCGGTAGTCGACACTTTGAAACCATGGAAACATGTCCAAGCGTGTTTGCACCTACATCACCATATAAATGGGAGTCCTCCTGTGCACCAACACCTAATCCATCAACGATTATTAAATAAAATGTGCCCATTCGAGTTTTTTATCACCTTACGGATGTCGTCGTCGATCTGTTTTGGCGGATGACATTTGTTAACGCTTGTTTAATTTTATTCACCAAATCGGTAGCGTCTCTGAAATTATGATCAACTTTAATTGCAGCATGATTAAATCTGAGTTTTTCATATTCATCCTGACATTGATACGGATGTTTTGAATCAAGATGTTTTAACCAATGTTCTAATCCTTTGTCGGTAGCAGATTGGATTATTGAAAAATAGGTATAATCTGCATGAAAGAACGTCATTGACGAAAATTTATCGGTTTCGATGGAAGTTCTTTTCATGATTTGTCGTTGCAAATTTCGAAGAACTTCCAATCCGTATCGGGTTCGGATCGAATTAATTTCTTCAAAAGAGAACATGCAAATCCAGGTGTTCAAGTCAGGCAAAAGTGTACTTCGTTGAATTTCACGATGTAAAATTCGTTCCATCAAGTGTGACTCTAGTGCCCCTATGTCGTTCGAAAACAAATCCTGATCCAATCGATGTTCATCTTTACCGGCTACCAATTTTAGTCCAATCACCCGAATCAAATTGGTCATTTTATGCTTAACCGACTCTTTGAACAACAACGGATTTTCATCATTAACCAGAAATACAGCCTGCCGACGATCATGAAGTAATAATGGTATAGCTAATGTAGCACCAGTGGAGGCCGGTTCAGTCAATGAAACTTTTCGGGGAGTATGATTGAAATGAATTGCAAACTGCGGTGTACCGGTCTTCAAAGCCTCATTAGCCAGTGAGTTTTCATGCATAATGGTACCTAAATGTGGGGCATTTACACTGTATGCTGAATTTAAGACCACTTTCCAATTCCCTGCTGTGCGACACAACAAACTGACACTTCCTTTTTGGAGAAAACTCTGCAACTGAACTACTGCATGATCGATTAAGATCGCCTGATCTTCGCGGATTCCGATGGATTCAAGCATCTCTTCATATTGATACCACTGAGCCTAGTCTTTCGCAAGATCACTCAATTCAATAAATGTGTACAACAAATAGCCTAAAGCTTGTTGATAAGCATCAATCGCGTCTTTTTGGTCCTCATTCAACGCCCTCAGGTTAGTTTCTAAAATGGTGAGACCAACCGTTTCTTTGTTGTTTATAAATGGAAGGATCAACACATATTTGACCGGGACTTTCTTGAAATAGTGAGTTAACTCCTTTTCATCTATGTCTTTGCCAATTTCAAGAATTACCAGCTCATCGATAGACTTATATTCATTCAAGTAACTTTGTTCGAAATCAATTCGATCCTGAAATGTGGTATTAGTGTACGAAGTTCCATAACACTCCAATACAAACTGTTGGCGATAATGATTCACCCAATGTAATGACGCTGTATCACTCAACGTCGACCTCATGAGCAATCGCAACATTTCTTTAAGCACCTTTTTGAAATTGCGCAGTGCCTTTTCTTCACGCTTATCTGCAAACGGATCATTCTCAGCGTAGTGCTTGCGAGGTTCTATCATGCTGTGGCTCCGATTTGTTCTGCCAAAGCTTCTGCTTGTTTCACTAAATCGTCAATAATATTTAAACCATTGTTCCAAAAAGAAGGATCATTGATATCCACTCCAAGCTTACCAATCAGATTCTCAGGCCAGTCTGATCCACCTGCTTTTAGTAATTCAATATAGGCTTCCGCGAATCCATCTTGTCCTTTTTCATAACGATCGTACAACGACAACACCAACAGTTCACCAAATGCATATGCATATACATATCCTGGTGTGTGAAGAAAATGTGGAATATAACACCACCATATATCGTAATCGGAGGTCAGTTCCACCGAATCACCGTACAATTTTCGCTGTGTTTCCATCCAAAGACGAGAAAAATCATCGGATGATAACTCTCCCTCGTTTCGACGTGCAGTGTGCATGGCATTTTCAAATCGATTCATCGATACCTGACGAAATACAGTAGCAATTGTATCATCAATTTTTCCGATCAGAAGAGCCAGTTTTTCTTTTGGATCATCCAATTGTCGCAAAATCTTCTTGAAAACCAACATTTCAGCAAAGACAGAGGCTGTTTCAGCAGTTGTAAGCGGTGTATCACTTTGTAAGACACCTTGTTCCCGCGACAAGTATTGATGTACGCCATGACCCAATTCATGTGCCAACGTCTGAACATCACGAATTTTACCATCATAATTCATGAAAACATATGGGTGTACCGATGGTACCGTACTGGCAGAATAGGCTCCCCCACGTTTACCCGGACGTATTGCCGCATCGATCCATTTTTCATCAAAGAATCGTTGTGCAATTGCAGCCATATCACCATTAAAATCACCAAATGATTCGAGTACCATTTTTTTCGCATCATCCCATGAAACTGATGATTCGTTTTTCATGATCGGGGCGTAACGATCATACTCGTTCAGCGTTTCGAGTCCTAACAACTTTCGTTTGAGCCCATAATATCGCTGGACAACGGGATAATAATCGACTACCGAATTCACCAGTGTGTCGACAGTTTCATCCGAAATTTGGTTGGAAAGATTTCGTCCT
Organism: Bacteroidota bacterium; assembly: GCA_003448835.1. Taxonomy (GTDB): domain Bacteria; phylum Bacteroidota; class Rhodothermia; order Balneolales; family HLUCCA01; genus UBA11400. Next base: position 4,253 of record DLXM01000358.1, read on the forward strand.
GAGATCCAGCTGTTGTATCCACGAAGGGAATCGCTTGAACTTTTATCGGCTAACAACGTGTTAAAAACAAATGTTAATGATCTTTTCAAGCCTTGAAACCCGGTTGTCAGACTTTTAGCCGCTTTAATTCGAACTTCCCGATTCGAATCATGCATTTTACTAAGAACTTCCTGTTCAGAATATTCTTTCCCATCCATTTCAAATTTCGCTGCACCAAGAGTTTCATCAAAGTAACGCACCCATGCTTGAGAACCAGTCACCGATTTTGCGGTCAGTATTTGTTCTTCCTTCTCCGATAAAATGTAGGGTTTGTAACGACGGGCTGCCTCCAAATAATGCTTTCTAGTGGATAAGAGTGGTGAATTAATAAAAGTTGATGCAGCACTATCATCCAATGCCAGCCACTCTACATCAAAAAACACGAGTAACTGAGATATTTTGGACGAATATTCGGTCACAGATTGCAACAACTTCCCATATTCAGCAGATGCTGTATTCGTCGACCATTGCAGATATACAAAACTACCCATTTTACCCACGGTGTCGTGGATGTATTCATATTCTTCAATGAGTTCCAAAAATGCAACTTCCGTGAGCTTTGCAATATTACCTTTATACTTTTCAGCGAATATCTTTACCCGTAATTCAACTTCCTCCATATCATTCTTGATCTGTGGATCATCACTTCCTTTATACAGATCAGACAAATCCCAATGAATATTTTCTGCCCCTGTTAACGCGTTACTCTGTTCAACTTGATTCATCCGTATTCTCGGTTTTTCTGAATTTAAAATTAATGGCTTTCATTGCGGAAATATAGCAAATATGAACATGTTTGTCTTATTCAAATTACCCGCAATATTGCAAACCTTTTGAAACGATTGATATCGAATTTCAATTGGTAGGAATCGATTTTAATAGGATAATTGCATAAATTGAGAACTTATATTTTTGAACTAAAATTGACATATTATTTTCAGGACACCCACATCATTGTTCATGTGGAAACTTATACAGCCCAATTTATTATTAACCTTAATTAATTTCCCATCTTGAAGAACTTTGAAGAAATCTTCGGTCCTAATTCAGCATTGGTTGAAGACCTCTATGCTCAATATCAAACAGACTCAAATTCTGTACCCAATCACTGGCGTCAATATTTCGCAGAATTGGATGGTGAAAGTGTTGAGGTTAAAGAGACTCCTTCAATTTCTGATCCTGTAAAAACAACCCCAACACCAGCTGAAAAAACTCCGGAGAAAAAGACTCCGGCAGCAACACCAGCACCAGCTGCTGAGAAAGAGGTTAAAACACCTCAGGCTGAACCCAAAAAAGCTGCACCATCGACACCACAGGCAGCTGCAGAAGGCGTCCAGAAAGATTTATTGAAAGGTATTTCCAACAAGATCGCCGAAAATATGGAGATCAGTCTGGAGATTCCAACGGCTACCTCACTTCGTGTGATTCCGGTAAAAATGCTTTGGGAAGACCGAATGCTCATTAACCGTTATTTGGAGCAAAAGTCCGGTCGTAAGATCACATTTACACATTTGATATCCTGGGCTGTTATCAAAGCATTGGCAAACTATCCGTCTATCAATAGTTATTTCGAAAATGAGGGCGGGAAGTCTTACAAAGTAAATCCAGGTACAATTAATCTGGGTATTGCTGTAGATGTACCGGGTAAGGATGGTTCAAGGACATTGATGGTGCCAAATATTAAGGGTGCTGATCAAAAGAATTTTTCACAATTCCTGGATGCATTTGACGATTTGATTAGTCGTGTGAGAAAAGGAAAGATTGAAGTTTCTGATTTCGAACGAACTACTATCAGTATTACAAATCCGGGAACTATTGGCACTGTTTCGTCCATGCCACGACTCATGAAGGGACAAGGTGCAATTATTGCGACCGGTGCAATGAATTATCCGGCTGAATTTCAGGCTATGTCTCAGGAAGTGTTAAATCACCTGGGAATCAGTAAAGTAATGACCGTAACCTGTACCTACGATCACCGAATTATTCAAGGTGCCGAGTCAGGTGAGTTTTTGGCAAAAATTCATTCGTTACTCAGCGGTGAAGAAACATTTTATGATGAAATCTTCGAAGATCTGGACATTCCTTACAAGCCAATTTCGTATGGAACCGACAATTACACAGGATTCCTGAATGGTGGCCAAGGTGGACTGGAAGCTAACAAAAAAGCGATTGCAGTAATGCAATTGATTCAGGCGTATCGGTCACGCGGGCACACCATGGCCGATTTGAATCCACTTCGCGAAGAATCAAAACGAAATTTAGAGCTCGATCTGGAGACATTTGGATTGAGCATGTGGGATCTGGATCGTGAATTTTATTGTGGTGGACTTGGTGGTCGTGAAAAAGCCCCTCTCAGTGAAATCATTCGTTTACTCCGTGAGACTTATTGTCGCAGAATCGGTGTTGAGTATTTATATATCCAGAATACGGATGAGCGGGAGTGGTTGAGAGAGCACATGGAATCAACTTCCAATAATCCAAATCTCACAAAACCCGAAAAAATTTCAATCCTTCGAAAACTCAATCATGCCTCTGCATTCGAGGAGTTCCTTCACAAGAAATATATCGGACATAAACGATTCTCACTGGAAGGTGCCGATACATTGATTCCGATGATCGACATGATGCTGAATCGATGTGGCGATGTAGGTGTCGAAAAAATCCTGCTCGGAATGGCTCACCGAGGTAGATTGAATGTCCTTGTGAACGCATTGGGCAAATCATACCATAAAATCTTTGCTGAATTTGAGGGAAATATCGATTTGTCTACTTTCCATGGATCTGGTGATGTGAAATACCATCTGGGTACAACCGGAAAGCATGTCACTCCGGACGGAAAAGAAATTTCGTTACAACTTTTACCTAATCCAAGTCACCTCGAATCAGTTAATCCTGTGGTGGAAGGAGCAGCACGTGCTCTGCAGGATCAGTTAGAAAAAGGCGCCGATGTCAGACAAATTATGCCTTTATTAATACATGGGGATGCTGCCTTTGCCGGACAAGGGGTCGTTGCTGAAACACTAAACATGTCTCAGCTAAAAGGATATAAAACGGGCGGAACAGTCCATATTATTATCAATAACCAAATCGGATTCACAACACTACCAAGTGATGGTCGGTCAACCGAGTATGCATCTGACCTGGCGAAAACCATACTTGCTCCAATACTTCATGTGAATGGGGATGACCCTGAGTCTGCAGCACATGCGGTGCGTCTAGCTCTGGATTATCGGCAACGATTTGGCAAGGATGTAGTCATCGATCTTATCTGTTATCGTAAACATGGCCATAATGAAGGCGATGAACCGGCATTTACCCAACCTGGACTCTACAAAGAAATTAATGATCACCGCTCAGTGCGTGAATATTACCGCTCTGAACTCATCAGAAAAGGTGAATTGACCGAAGATGAAGCGGATACGATTTTCAAAGAATTCGATGATATTCTTGAAGAAGCTTTTAACGAGGCTAAAAATGTCCCGATCTTTGAAGTCAAAGAAGAACATATTGAAAGAAAAGATACAGCTCAGTTGAATCGAAATAATCTCATTGTCACCGGGATTGATGCAAATCAACTGGTGGATTTAGCTAAGAAAATAAATACCGTTCCTCATAATTTTGATGCCAATCCAAAGTTGTTGCGAATTCTGGCAAAGCGTGCTGAAATCGTCGCGAATAACGAGCCGAAAATTGAATGGGGATTTGCCGAAGCTTTGGCATTTGCATCCTTATTGACTCAAGAAGGAATAGACATCAGATTATCCGGGCAGGATGTTGAACGTGGTACGTTCTCACATCGCCATTCAGTATTACATGGAACAGAGTCACTCGAACGATTCATCCCTCTGAACAATCTGGATGAGGTACAAGGTCGATATATGGTTTACAACTCGTTATTGAGTGAATTTGCTGTATTGGGCTTCGAGTTTGGATACAGTAGTATGTATCCGGAAGCATTGGTGATCTGGGAAGCACAATTCGGTGATTTTGGCAATGGGGCACAAATTATTATAGACCAATATTTATCTTCGTCTGAAGCTAAATGGGGACAAACTTCATCGGTAGTGATGTTATTGCCGAATGGTTTTGAAGGACAGGGTCCGGAGCATTCATCTGCTCGTTTAGAACGATTCCTACAACTTTGTGCAGAGGATAATATACAGGTTGTAAACTGTACGACCCCGGCTCAGTATTTTCATCTGCTACGACGTCAGGTTAAGCAGAAAAAAAGTAAACCATTAATTGTAATGTCACCAAAAAGTCTGCTCAGACATCCAATGGCAGTCTCCAAATCTGATGAACTTGCAAATGGAAGTTTTCAACTTGTGATACCGGATGCAAATGTCGATCCGGATGAAGCAAAACGAATCGTTTTATGCTCCGGAAAAGTATATTATGACTTGCTTAAGTTTCAACAAGAGCATGAAATAAAGGATGTAGCCATTGTACGTCTAGAGCAACTCTATCCATTCCCTGATCATGATATTAAAGAGTTGTTCGCCACGCACAACAACGTTTCAGATATTGTCTGGTGCCAGGAAGAACCGCGTAATATGGGTGCATGGAACTTTGTATGGCCACGATTAATGAATGAAACTCAAGAAGCTCAGTCAATTAGATACATTGGCAGAGTTGCAGCAGCGGCTCCGGCAACCGGATCTGCAAAATTACATACAGCTGAACAAGAAAGATTGGTCGAACGAGCAATGACGATCAGCTAATTCATCTGTAAGTGGACATAAAAAAGGGTTGGTATCTTTGTGGACACCAACCCTTTTTATTTTTATATAAGCTGTACAAGTGAATTATCTCATTCCGCCCGGTACTCCTTTACAAATTCTGGATACTGCATCATGACTGTGCAGACTTTCCATATGTACACATCGTACTACGAAATCCTTAATCAATTTATTTTCGTTCAGTTGTTCAAACAGTAAACGAGCTGCATCCTCAACAAATTTCTGAAATGCTCCGTTAAACTCAGGTTTTAGTTAAACGCGAAGATGAACAGGCATTTGCTGAGTTAAACGGAGCATTTCAGAAATTTGTTG
>DLXM01000102.1 GCA_003448835.1 Bacteroidota bacterium
TATTCCTTTATAAAGTCGAAAAAGACGGAAAAGCTCTGAATGGTGAGCAAGAAGCCTATAACAAACAAGAGCTTGAACGTGTACTTGTCAAACTTGGATATAAAGTAAAATCCATTAATCGAGAACTCATCAGCTTAAAAGGTGGGGTTCCAACCGACGATATTGTTAGCTTTATAAAATTGTCAGCAGACCTATTAAAACAAAAACTCTCCTACGACGAAATTCTTTCACTACTCTATGAGGATACCTCAAACAAACGAATGAAAGAAATTATCAGGACCATCCAAAAGGACTTAAAAGACGGTAAAGAGGGTTCGGAGGTGTATGGAAAGCATGAAGCAGTATTTGGTAAATTTGCATGTTATATGCTTAGCGTTGCTTCTACCTCAGGTAATATGGCGTTGGTTTTTGAAAGTACGGCCAAATTTTTAGAACGGGATGCTGAATTTAAGAAAAACATGCGCCGTTCATTGATGATGCCAGCTGTTACCGTTATTGCGGTTATTGGCGTGGTTCTATTCTATGTTGCCTATATTTTCCCGGAAACCGCTGAAATGTTTTTAAATCTGGGTATCGATCTTCCACCAATGACCAAAGCTACACTGGATTTTAGCTATTGGCTTGGTGATAACTGGATAATGTTATTAGCAGCTTTTTTTCTGCCTCTGCTGGGAATGATGTTTTATTTCAAGACACCTAAAGGTGAATTGTTTAAAGATAAATACATTATCAAATTACCTGTTATGGGTGACCTGTTACATAAAACCAGTATTGAAATTTTCGCCCGGGTTTTCTATACCCTTTACAGTGGTTCCGGTCAAAATGTGGAAGTAATTAAAGTAGCTGCAGAAGCGTGCAGAAATAAATACATGGAGCACCAGATAAAAGAATACGCAATCAAAGGTATGCTCCAGGAAGGTAAGGGCTTGATGGAAGGTCTGGAAGCAAGTGGTGTTTTTACAAAAACCGCTTTAAGTCGTTTCAGACTGGGTGCCGAATCCGGAGCTTTAAGGGATAATGCCAAACAGTTAGCGGAGTATTATGAAATACAAACGACCTATAAAATGGAATCCGTTATCAACATGATCAGTTTGTTCGTGAACTTATTTATCATGGTTGCCTTGGTCGGAATCACTGTAGTTTCATCAGAAACTGCAGTTATTCAACCAAAAAGTCAGTTTTAATTAATCTTTCATGCAAAATAAGATCAATCTTAGACGAAGAGCCGGTGATGTTTTAGTTGCAAAAGGAGCTATTTCCAAAGAGCAACTCGATAAAGCTTTGTCTATTCAACAATCAGAACCCGAAGCTATTCGCAGACGTTTAGGATCGATACTAGTTGACGATTTAAAGATTGATCACCATTCAGTCATGAAGGAAATTGCTGCTTTTTATGCGTTTCGAGAGATAGATACCGATAAAGACAGTATTAGTCCAGACCGAATTTTGGCTATTAAAAAACTGATCTCAGATTTGTCGTCAGATCTTCTTGATGAAATGGTACACCGTAAAGTGATGCCTTTTAAAGTTGAAAAAGGGACTCTTATTGTTGCTGCAGCTGATCCTACTGACCCCCAGGTTAGCGTCTTAGTAGCTCAGTTAAATGCCAAAAACCATGAAATTGCCTATTGTCGTATAGAGACTATAGATACAATCATAACACGCGTCTACGAAAAGAAAAACGAGTTCCTGGACCTGCTCGAAGAAATTGAATACGACGAGGATTCATTCAAAGAGACAGAAATTGATGAAGCTGAAATCGATGCCGAAATCAATCAGAGTATGCTCAACTCTTTGGTTGAAGGAATGCTAGTGGAGGCTGTCCGACTTGGAGTTAGTGATATCCACGTAATTCCAGGAATCAATAACACAACAGATATTCATTTTCGTCTTGATGGTAAATTATTTCTCTGGTACACTCAAACAGGTGTCAAACCAGAGGCTTTATCAGCTGTTGTAAAAGATAAAACCCGTAACGTTGATCGATTTGAACGTGATGCTTCACAGGATGGTTTTATTCAAAGAAAAGTTGATAATCACAATCTTCGTTTTCGTGTTTCAATTATGCCCATCGTTGGAGCTGAATTTGAAAGAAAATTTGAGTCCATTGTAATACGGATTCTGGATGATCGACAGGTGATTACAGATTTAAGTCTTTTAGGCCTCCAAAAACAAGCACACACCGATTTTGTAAAGGCTATCAATAAACCGTCCGGAATTGTAATTATTACCGGGCCAACAGGAAGCGGTAAATCTACCACCCTTGTTGCAGCATTGTACTCTGTAATAAATCCTGCTGTTAACGTTTTAACTGTTGAGGAACCGGTTGAATACTTGATCAAAGGTGCACGTCAGTTGAAAATAAGTGATCACATGACGTTCGACATGGCCATACGTGGTATACTGCGACATGACCCCGATATCGTACTCGTAGGTGAGATTCGAGATTTAAAAACGGCTGAGATTGCTATCAAATTGGCGAATACCGGTCACCTTACATTTTCAACCCTTCACACCAACGATGCTCCAAGTGCAGTTTCCCGTTTATTTAAAATGGGTGTTGAACCATTCCTGATTGGTAGTGCTGTTAATTTGGTCATGGCTCAACGTCTGGTCCGGAAATTATGCAATAACTGTAAAGAAGTGTATGAAGAAGTCCCGGTAGAATTAGCTAAAGTAGTGGGTTTCACTGATGAAGAAATAGCAAATACTACATTTTATCGCCCTGTGGGTTGTGATAAGTGTAGAAAAGGATACAAAGGTCGGGTTGCAATTATGGAAGCTTTGTATTTCAGTAAAGAAATCAAAAAACTCATCTTTAATTCAGGGGATGATATTGACGAGGATCAAATCCGTGAACAAGCAGTCAGTGAGGGCATGTTGACAATGCGTGCAAGCGGACGGGATCGGATTAAAGCTGGTACTACAACGATCGAAGAGGTCATCGCTATAACGGTAGATGATTAATTTTTGTATGAAATGCGGAGAAAATTATGAATGACATGTCCGAATTACTTTACTTAATGGCAGGGATGGTACTGTTTTCAATTCTTGTTTCGAACAGTAATATCGCGTTTGTCCGCAATAATACAATGCTGATGGAATCGGAGTATGAATACAATGCAATTGCAATTGCACAATCTATCATCGATGAGGCCCGGGTAAAACCTTATGATCAGGCTGACGTGGTAAACGAGCGATTACTTATTGATAACGATATGCCAAATTTCTCTGCTCCTAGTGTACTTGGTCCTGAAGGTGGTGAAAGTTACCCGAATTTTGATGACTTCGATGATTTCGACGGTCTAAATATAACGCGCACAAATGGGCTCGGTGATTTTACTATAACTGCCACAGTCACGTACATCAATCCGAATAACCTTTCTGTAAATACATCGGTTACTACAACAAAAAAAGAACTGAGAGTAACTGTCAGCCATCCAAATTTACCGAATACGGTAACCCTTACATTCTTAAAAACTTATTACTGAGGATTTTACATGGACACCAATAATCTTTCTTTAAACAGAGTGCAAGGCGGAATAAACCGTATGTTGGTCCAGATGCCTATTCTTTTTAGAAATTTCCCTCCAGAAGATTTAAGGGATTTTCTTAAAATTGGTCATCCCCAGTTTCATAAGAAGGATGATCTCGTCATTGATGAAAAAAGTTCAGAATTGGATACTGCTTTTCTGGTAATAGAGGGTTCTGTGTCAATATGGAAAGACGACATACTTCTGGCTATTCTAAACGAAGGTGATTTCATTGGTGAAACATTTCTTTTCACGAAAGGTGGCAGAACGGCATCTGTGAATGCTCAGGATGATGCTATTCTTTTAAAATTCTACCGTTCTGAAGTGTTGGATTATTTTAGAAGAAAACCAGAAAGACTTTTCAAACTGTTTATCATGAATATCATCGAAATTCAGCAACGCAAAATTTCTGGAATGAATGTTAAAATGGCACAACTNNACTTAATAAAGAATCCACGGAGTAAATTATGAACCTGGGTATTATAACATCATTTATTGTTGGAGCGCTCCTTTTACTTTCCTTAGTTGCCTGGAGTGCCCGGGTAAGTCAAAATTCCAGTTTGGTCACTATGAATCAAATAACCAAACAATACCTGGAATCTGTTTCGACAACAATCAATTCTGATTTACGAAATTTGGGTCAGGGTGTAGGTGCAGAACCTATCGTTAGTGCCGACAGTAATCGAATTGTATTTCGATATGCAACTACTAGTGGTACACAAACCGTTACCTGGTTCTGGAATCTTTCCGAGCCACAAACCAGCACTACAAACCCAAATGATTTCCTGCTCACCCGAACGGTAAATGAAACCAATACTGAAATTCGTTTTGGGGTTAGTAGATTTAATCTGACATATTTTGACGAAAACGGAGCAGAGACTCTGACGCCAGCCAATATTCGAAGGATTCGTGCTGAGATTTTAGTTCAAAGTACAGAGCCTTATGGCATTGAATATGCCCGATCTTTTTGGGAAGCCGACATTACGCCAAGAGCACTTCAAAATTAAACGGAGGAACGTATGGGACGAGGAATGTTATTAATCATCACTGGATCATTTGTCATTTTTGGCATGATTCAATTGGGCGTATTTGATAGGCAAACAAACATAAACAATCTCAATGTTACGTATTGGACTCAGTCCCAAGCCAGAAATGTCGCTAATATGGGTATGGAACATGCTTTTAAAAGATTAGCTGATGAAAACAGCTGGAGAACAACACTTTCCACTCCCGTAATATTCAATTATAGAGATGATTATGCCGAATTATATGTACTTGATAACTCTGTGGCTGGGATGTCGTTACCATTTGGTGTTATAGAAGTCAGAAGTAGAGGTTTTGTAGGAGAAGAAATAATTGAAGCAAGGGCTCAATTGTTCGTTTCCGGTGGGCTCCCACCAGTGGATGCAGCAATGGGAATTTTTACTGAAAATATTGACTTTGAGGTTGCAGGTTCGGCATTTCTTATAAATGGGACTGATACGAATCCTGATGGAACACCAGGGCCGGTAGGTGATCTGCCCGGGATTTCGGTAAATAATCCAGCTGCATATAATGAGATAATGACTTCGATGAACAGCACTCAGATGTCACGTGTACAAGGAATGGACCCGGATCCTGAATCAATTAACTCGATAGGAGGAACCATCGATGAAAATCACCCCAGTTTGAACTATAATCCAGCAATGGATGCTGAAATGTTAGAGGAGTTTGTACAAAGATCTATTTTAAACGCGGATGTTGTATACGACAATTTCACTGCAAGTGGTGAAGGTTCACTCGGCACACCAGATAATCCACAGGTTATTGTTGTAAACGGTATTTTAGACGTACAGAATGCTACCGGAGCCGGAATATTAATCATAACTGAATCGGGATTATTAGATGCTCGTGGTAACTTTGACAACTATCAGGGTCTTGTAATTGTTCAAGGTTCTGCTGACATGACACGTGGAAATATAAATATTTTCGGTGCAATGTTATTTGGGGGTGAAAATCCTCAGCTCGAAATCGATATAGATTTCAGAGGAAATGTAGGAATTCAATATAGTAGTCAGGTTTTGACATCAATCACAGATAATTTATATTCAACCGCAGCACGTGAGCATCGTATTTTAACCTATGTAGATTAATTTCTGAAATTCTAATTTCAGAATCTTTTAGTTTATTTTCCTGAAACCAAATATCGTCAGTAGATTCCTCATTGTATGAGTACCATTCAAAAACAAGAAATCCAATCTATACTTGATAAAATTATCAAGATTATTCCATCTTCTGTTCAGGGTGTAGAGCGTCTACGTGAAATTTTTAATGCAGTTCAAAAACTATCCGAAAACGAAAAACTTAAATTAAAGTATTTCATGGATGGATTACTCGCACAAATGGAGAAAATTGCTGCCTCTGATATTGATATGGGTGGTACTGGTTGCGGTGGCAGGGTTTGGTATCGAATTTATGGGGCTAAAAAACCATGGGATGAAGGACCGGAATTATCTAAATCAGAAACTGATATTATCTTTCTGGCTGTGATAATGCCATCACAATTTGAATTTTTGATTTCTAAAAAAAACCTGGATTTTTCATATGTAATTAAAATTTCCGAGAATGAAAATCAGCGATTCAGGGCTGATATGTACTTTGATTTAGATAATCTTGCATTGAACATGCGAGCTATTAATACCGAGATTCGACCATTTAAGAGCCTGAATTTTCATCCTGAAATTGCAAAAGCTCTAAGCTTAAAGTATCTCAAATACGGTTTAACACTAGTAACAGGGATTACAGGTTCAGGAAAATCTTCAACACTCGATACTATCATTGATGCGAATAACCGATCAGTCGATGCTCATATTGTAATTATTGCTTCGCCAATTGAGATGGTTCATAATCCACGAAGAAGTATTGTCAGACACCGTGAAGTGGGTAGAGATACACAGTCTTTTAAACTTGGTGCTGTAGAAGCCCTTCGTCAGGATCCCGATATCATTGTAATCGGTGAGCTTCGTGATCCCGAAACTATAATGACTGCATTAGAAATTACCGACTCAGGTCACAAAACATTTTCAACATTACATACCGCATCTGCAACTGAAAGTATCGATCGTATTATTGGTGAAGTTCCACCTGAAGAACAGGAACGTGTTCGAAATCGTCTTGCCGATGTATTAACTTGTGTAATCAGTCAAAAACTTATTCCAACAATTGATGGTAAACGTGTGATGGCTAAAGAAGTATTATTAAATACAACCTCTGTCAAAGCAGCCATAAAAAACAATAACACCTCTGAAATTTATCAAATGCTCATGGAAGGTGGTAATACCGGAATGACGACACTTGAACAAGACCTCAAAAGGCTTTATGATGAGGGGGTAATATCGCTTGAAGAAGCATATAATTACGCCAACAACAAAAAGAAACTCAAGGACATTATCAATTGATCTTTAAAATCCATTTACGTTGAAAAAAAGAGAAATTACAGGTATATCGATCGAACGGGATCTCCTTAAGCTGGCTACAATTTCGGTAGTAAAGGATAAAATCCGTGTGACCGCGGTCCAGACGATAAAATTGAACGACCCGGTTGTACGCAGACAATCACATTCGGCATCAGCAACAGGAGAAACTGAACAAGAAGGTGAAGATTCGATTTTTGGTCTGGATGACGACCTTACATTATCTACCTCTTCTGCAGACACAACGACTACCGGTGATAACTGGGATATGACAGAAGAAGGTGTTGGTAATGAATATCAACAAGGATCCAATGCAGTTCAATTTGGTAATATCATGACCGGATTAAACGCAAAAGCTGTAAATCTTGCGTTGACGATCCCAATGGGTTATACCTACTTGCAGATAATTGACAAAGTAGATCCTAAAAAAGTAGGCAAAAAGAAATTCAATGATGATTTGAAAGGCACCCTGCACACACTGTATAATCACGATGTTACAGATGAGCAAATGCGTTTTTATCTGCGTCAGAATAAGACCCTTTTATTAGCCTCAATTGATTCTGAAATTCCTGCTTTAAAATTAG
>DLXM01000300.1 GCA_003448835.1 Bacteroidota bacterium
AAGTTAGCTCAAACACTGCTTTAGTAAGTTGATTTGCAGTTGGTGGTGAAGTTGTGAGATAACTAATCTTCGGTCCAATTGAATTGTATTCGTAAATACTGAAATAATATCTGGTGTTTTGATCAAGACCCGTCAGTGTAAACGAATTACCACTTCCAGTATAAACCACATAATTATCAGTTCCGATTTCTTCAGGTGTTCCAGCAAAATTATTATCCGGAGTATAAACCGTTTCATCAACTGGTTGACCATCAACAGCTACAGCTTGTTTAGCCAATACAATGCGACCGGTACCATCACCGTTAGTCCAGCCAATGGTCATTGAGTTCGAAGTAACTGTAACGAATTCAATATCAGATACCTGGACATCGGGAGGTAACAACTCACCAGCGTCACCACCAGTAAGTATAAAACCTGTGGATGATAAACTCAACGATAAGGTATTGTTTACTGTATTCGCAGTGGTCCCTTGAATACAGCTAGTCGTATTAAAATCTCTGGTTAAAGTGTAAATCTCTGCTTCATCCCCAACAACATCACTTTGTAAATACGTAAATACCCCTGAACCACCAAAACTTGTAATTCCCACAAGTTCAACACTCCAGTAACGATTTAAATAATTACCACCACCACATTCTACATCTGCAGCATTTTTAACTCCCATTTCAACGTAAGCACTAGAGAAACTTCCGGATGAAAATGTTAGTGTTGAAGGAGAGTATTTTGCCGTACCTGCTGTATCACCAACTGGAAATGTCATTGATGTAAGGCTATTTATTTCTCTACGCAACTTACCGGTATCGTTTATCACAATCATACTCGTACTGGAAGGTGTCCCGGTAACGGTTGCACCCTGACTCATCGTTAAGTTGTTATCATTCAAATACAAGTTCCCGGAATCAAAAATTACACCACTTTGAACTCTGATTGGTTGAGCCATATTTTTTGCTCCGCCACCTTTCAATTCCAGGAATCCAAAATCAGTACTAAAACTTCCACCAATTTCCTGATCAGTGGCTGAGTTTAATATAATATTCCCGGTTCCAGGGATATATGCACTGGTTGATGAATTGTTAATCCAGTCTTTGTATAAAGTAATGTTACGATCATACGTTGTATTGTCGATCGAACCATCATCTATTGTAAAATCACCATTTACTGTCCAGTTTACATCCGGCTGAACGCGACTACTACTTTCGAGCATAAATACATTATTGTAAGTAGTCTGCGTTGGAAGTGTTCCGGCAACTGTTCCATAAAACTCAACATTTCCACCAGTGTTTGCTGCAAATGCGGTATAATTCCCGCCCGGGAACACAAATTGATTAGAACCGGTTGCTTTGATTCGTATTGTACCGGTTCCTGATACTATACCAAAACTATGTCCGGTGTCATCATCCAGATCAAGAATTGCATCGCCATTTATCTCTAAAGACTCGGACAATCGCGTATTACCATTTGTAAAGACTTTATGACCGGTACTGATTACAGCAGGCTCGCCATCCGGGAATGAGATACCAGCGAATCCATCATGTCCATCAGGAGACCACGAATTATTATCATTCCAGTTACACCCTGTAGGTTGATCACAAACACCATTACGAGTATAATAGACATCCACACCGCCAAACTCTCCTTCAGACCCTGCCGTGTAATCACCATTGATATAATCCACATCGGTCAACACCATCTGATTTGTGGTTGTATTAACAGTTCCTGTAATACCGCCTACTGGAGTCCAGTTTATTCCAACAAATCTACCCGTATTATAATTTGACTCTGTACCTGTAACATCACCCTGTAAATAATTATAGGTATGAGTTACTTCCAATGATGAAAAACCTGTTGTTGCAACACTCCAATAGTAATTAAGCTGCTGATTATTTGTAAGTCGTGTAGATGGATGTTTTACGTTTACAGGTTTGATAGTAACAGTTCCGACACTTGAATTCGCCGTAACATCGTAAGTAACAGGTGTATATTTACTAAATACACCAATAGGAAATTCGAATTCAAACGCACCAGTTGGGAAGAATTTTTGAACACCACCATCACTAACTACTCCATTTGATACTAAATATCTAGAAGAATCATATCCTGTAATTTCGGCATCCTCACCAAGTGTCAATAAATAACTTGCCAAAGCAAGTCCACTATTTGTTAAAGTTAATCTACCTGTGATTTCAACATTAGATGTTATACTTACACCGGCACTATTGTTGTTTATAACATTTCCAAAACTACCGGTTCCTGATAATGTTTGTGCAGATGAATGATTCAACAATAACCCATTCGTGCTACTTAATGATGGACTGATATGATCCCCATTAAATACAGCATTACCCCTCAGATCAATTTCATTCCCACCGGCATCTTCAGTCATGGTTGATCCGGTTCCCAAGGTTAACGTGTTATTAACTCGTACTACTGTTCCAGCTAATAACGTTAAATTTTTTGAGGCCTCTACAGTGAAATTATAAAAATTATTAGAACTGAAATCACCATCCAGCTCACTGTCCGCACCGGTAAAAGTTACTGTATTATTACCAGGCGTGAATGTTGCGGTCGAATTTTTAGTAAATCTGCCACCAATGCTTAAATTTAGTGCACTATTATTGAATGATGTTCCAGCCAATAAAGTGAAATTGTTTTGAACAGAAAGTGAATTCACTAATTGTGTTACAGATGCTTCATTTGCGCCATCATTTTCAACAACTACAGTGTATAAAGGAGTAGTTGTATTTAAAGTATATGACTGATTTCCTGCTCCATCCGGTCTGAATCGAATTGTGCCACCAGTTACTGATGAACTCGCTGCCAAGAGGTACAAATCCTGATACGTAATTGCTCCACCACGATAAATATGAAGCTCGGAACTGCCTGACATTTCAAAAATACTACCCGTGTTCGTAATTTCTAACATGCCTCGGGTTGTGGTCAAAGAGCGTCCCCGGATACGTACAACACTGGTTCCGGATTGACGATAAACTAATGCTCCATTCACACTAGACGTAGACCGTCTGATTTGTCCGTTAACATCCAATGTCCCACCGGTTAATTTTATCTCCGGACTACCTGCGGTTGAATAAACGATATCATTATTGTTATCATTCGCAGAATTTCCAACTTCAACTGTCCCGGCAGTTATTTCAAGTTTCCCGGATAACGATAAATCACCTGCATTATCATTAGTATATCCAATTCTTACTGTCAAACCCGCATTATTTACAACAAGAGAGGTGGTAGAAGGAATCGTATAACTAGATCCGGTATTTGAAAACACCAGAGTCCCGGTTCTTGTAATCTCAAGTGTTCCGTTCGTCAGAATAATACCGCCGGATGGGAATGAAATTGTACCTGAGTTTGAAAAAGTCAATTTTGGAGTTTGGCTTGATCCTTTATTTACTTCAAGTCTTGCAAATGTAATGTCACCGGTTCCGGAAAAAGCAGTATTATCAGAACTGGTAAAATTCAAATTAACAGTTTGCGTAGCGCTTGTATTCAAATCAAGGGTACCATTATTAACTAAATTCCCAGAAATAGTTAATGTATGAACTACATCAGATGACTCATAATAGGTCAATGAAGCATCACTGGCTATTGTAACATCCCCTGTAACAGTCACGACTCTGCCTGTTGTTCCACCGAAACGATACCGTAAACTTCCACTATCAATAAATACGTTTCCAGTTACATTCAGGCTAGACGAAGAACTATCACTTATTCGAATTTCTTGATCAGATGTAGTACCACTTACACGGAATTCGTTGAGGACATCTAATTCAAGATCAGGCAATGCAATAAATGATCCCGCTGCACCAGTTTCCACTTCAACTTGTAGTTTATAGTAAGTATCCAGACTTGGTTTGGTTACAGATGAAGAAGGAATGGTATAGTCTGATCCGATTCGATAATAGACTACTGTTCCATTGTTAAATAAAGCTGTAAAATCACCAGTTGGGAAATATGACGACCCTATTCTAAGTGTCCCATAGGATGCCCCTTGAAGAGTCCCAAAATTGTGTCCATTTGTAGCTCCAATATCCAGCGTACTACCGGTTAATATTTCAATATATGCTGAATTAGCGCCATTACTATTTGTTGTGACCGTATGGCCGTCACCTATTACTGCAATTGATCCTGCACCAGGAAACGATCCCGCCGCTACACCATCATGACCTGTTGTAGACCATGTAGCATTATCAAACCAGTTTCCTCCACCATTTCTGGAATAATAGGTTGTTAACTCACCGAAAGGTAATCCATTTACATTATCAGCTGTAGTGTAATCACCATCAATGCTTGTATTAAAAGATGGCCCATCAAAAGTGATCGATGATCCGGATTCATCCACCCCTGCATTTGTTCCAATAACCCATGCCCCGTTTGCAAATTTACCCGGAACCAGATCAGTATCCACCACATTGACACCAAGATCAGTGTCAATGTAATCATAGGTTTGTGATATTGTCGCACTTCCTAAGGTAAATCCAGTAGAAGTGGTTGCCCAATAATATGCCAAAGCATAATCTTCATCATCAATAGCCGGATGAACAATATTTACTGGCCGTATTGAAATGGTACCATAAACTGATGGTGCAATATCAAATTCAATACTGGCGGGTGTTTATTTACCTGAGACACCGATTGGAAAAACAAAAGTTAATTCGTTATCAAAGGTTTTTGACAATCCAGATGCTGAAGAAAATCCATT
>DLXM01000330.1 GCA_003448835.1 Bacteroidota bacterium
TGCAGATAAATCCATCATTTGAATCCCGTGGTCGTCAAACAGCAAGAATTGCGATTAATTCACTTAAACTGCATAATTTTGGTGTAATGACCGAGAAAGGGACACATGGCGAAACTGATGCCACTGCATTTGCAGAAGAAGTCACTAAACTGGGTGGGGATATCCGATATTTCTTTGCTGAAGATTTTGCTTCATCCGGATACTTTGTCGGTGATCAAACCCCATGGTTTGCAAATGATCAGGCTTTAGTTGATACGACTTTATTTGTAGTGGATACATTAGACGCCGTTTATTTCCCATATACCGGTGAAGTTGCAGGCACATTGCTAAATTTGACATTAACAGGTTTGGAACAGTACAATCCAAATTATGTCATTCTGGGTAATGATGAAATGATGTATGTAGATCACTCTAGAGATCGATTACGCAGATTGAATATGATGTATACCACCAGTTCGACCAATATTCAGGAAGGAACAGAAGAAGTTATTAATTTCAGAGATGATTATGTAAACAGATCTGGTGTTGAACCCAATACATTTTCGTATTTAGGGTACGATATTGGCAAATATTACTTAAATGCAATTAGTCAAATCGCGAATCCGGACGATTTCACCATATTCCTACCGCATTTAGAACCCTTTAACGGGGTATCAACATCCATAAATTTTGGTGATGATAATAGTAATGATGCATTAAATCTGTATCAGATAACGTTAGATGGAATAAAATCTATAAAAGTTGATTAAGGATTCGCCGCACTTTGTTGCGCATTAGCATCTGTTTTTGCTTCTGCTTCCATCCTTTCCCGGATTCTTTGCTGTTCTCTTAACCAGTTAGTCCATTTTCGGCTTTCTCTAAGATGATCCTGGTAATTTGTCGTAAATGCATGGTAACCCTCAGGTGTCGCAACCATAAATAAATAATTATGGTCTTCAGGATATAAAGCAGCCTGAATGGACGTTAATCGGGGATTATTCAATGGCCCCGGAGGCAATCCATTGATCCGGTATGTGTTATATGGATGTGCAACTCTGTAATCCGAATATTGTAGTCTACGACGGACCCCTATTGCGTAAGCTACAGTTGGATCGGCTTGCAAACGCATACGTCGATTCAAGCGATTCCAATAGAGTCCACTAACCCTGGGTTTCTCATCAACATGACGTACTTCCCATTCGATAATAGACGCTAATGTAGTAATTTGATCAATTGTCATGCCCAGCTCCTCAGCTCTTTCGGAATAAGGAATAAGCACCGCTTTATCAAATTCCTGCATCATTCGTAGTATAAATTGTCTGGCTGAGGTGGTCCAATACATTTCATATGTGTTAGGTATCATTCGGCCAATGAGTTGAGGGGCTTCTACCATAATCTCCGATAACAAGGTCGAATCATTCATTGCAGCTGATAAATCCTGGGCTGAGAATCTAAATCGCGAAGCTACCCTTTGTATAAGTCTGTCTTGTTCCATTCCGGAACTGATGACGACATTAAATGGATCTTGCAAACCCTGACTGAGTTTGAAGAAAAAATCTATAAATGAAATAGGTTCATTTATTTCATACCTACCAGCTCGAAAAGATTGATATCCATATACTTGTAGTGCCCATTCGTAATTTTTTACATCAAATTCAAATTCAGAATGTTGAAGTAATGGGATTAGGTCTCTCAATTCTCCATCATCATGGAGTAATAAAGTTTGAGCACCTGGAATCAAGGCATTATCTGTTTCCAGACGATTATATCTACTGAAAAAAACAAGTAAAAAGCTAATCAAAAATAGAGAAACGACTACAATTAAATGACAAGATTTAATATGCAGTTTTGCTAAAAGTGACATCCGGTTAAAATAATTTGGTTTTGATTACAGTCCATTTGATTTCACCCATATTCACTTCATATTCAAGTAACATCCCACCCTGAATATGACCATCTTCGAAAACAGCCATCGCATAAAATCCTGGTAACAGGATAATTTGCTCCTCCTGATATATTCTCATGGTACCACCTAAAATTCCATCAAATGAAATCAATTCAGATTTTTCCATCAAATCCTGCTTGATCTGACGAATCGGATCATCTAATCCTCTATTTTTTAATGTTCGGATATCTGAATCGTATAGATGGTCTGTGGTTAATGCTGAGCTACCTAACGATATTGAATCAGCATCATTTACTAAAGAATCGAGTGCATTATCCAATAACGTAAGTTCATTATTTTGTTGCTCAATCCATGATTCAACATTCTTTACTTCTTGGTGGGCAGTGAAATAAAACACCAGGGATATCAAAACCGCAAACAGCCAAATCAGTCGTTCGGTCAATTTCATATACTTGTCAAAAAATATTAATTGAAGTTCAAATATAGTTTATTAACTGCTATATTCGAACATAATCTACGAATCCAAATCATACTGTTTTGAAAAATTTATCTGTTTTTACACTTTTGTTTATCATCGGCGCTACTTTTTTATTTTCTTGTGGAAGTCCATCAAATAATGAAGCAATACTGTCAACTTTGGATGAATTTCAGAAGGAATTCGTCCCTGATAAAAGAATTGCTGTATTCAATGTAATCCAATCTGAAACTTCTGATTCAATTACTGTTGAAACCACTTCTCAAAATGCTAAATCAGCGATTGAAGAGTTTTTAACCAGTAATAATTCCGACAATATTACCGTAAAGCTTTTACCGGACTCTGTGTTGGGTGATGATCAATTTGCTGTGGTTCGGGTCAGTGTTGCTAATTTGCGCAGAGATCCACGTCATCAGGCTGAAATGATTGATCAGGCAATCATGGGCACTCGTCTAAAAGTACTTAAAAGACAACGAGGTTGGTATTACATACAAACACCTTGGGAATATCTGGGATGGATCACAAGTGGTTCACTTGAAATTATGGATGAAACTGCGTTGAATGATAGCTGGTCACCTGATGAATTGGTGTATGTTAATTCAGTTGATACTCGGGTATTTGATTCAGCAAATACTAATAGTGGTGTTGTTTCTGATGTCACATTGGGCGCTACTCTCCGATTTATTGAAACATCAGGTCTTTATGCTAAAGTTGCACTTCCTGATGGACGAGAAGGTTATATAAGAGCTACCGAAATTCAGCCATTTGCTGAAAGTGATCCAACAAATGGACTTGATCGTGAGGCTTTGATTACAACTGCGAATCGATTTCATGGTTTACCCTACTTATGGGGTGGTAATTCGGGAAAAGGATTTGATTGTTCCGGTTTTACTCAAACAGTATTCAAAAATCACGGGATTTTATTACCACGAGATGCAAATATGCAAGTTGAAATGGGGACTACTGTAGAATTTGCAGACAATTTCACCAATGTTCAAAAAGGTGATTTGTTGTTTTTTGGCCCAAACCGAAATAGAATTACCCATGTAGGTATTAGTTTGGGTGGGGGCAAATTCATTCATTCTTCGAGTTATGTACAAATAAATTCCTTAAATCCTGACGATTCTGACTACGATGAAGGACGAAGGAATTCTTTGCAAGTAATTAAACGAATCTAAAGTGTCAGGGAGATAGTTTTTGCTGGATAAACTATCTCCCTACTATCTTCTTACATGTTTCGGCGGTATTGTCCACCAACCTGATAAAGTGCCGTTGAAATTTGGCCAAGCGAACAGTATTTAACGGTTTCCATAAGTTCGTCAAATAAATTTTGCTGTGTCCTTGCCACATTTCTCAACCGACTCAATTTGTCCAAAGTAAATTCAGCATTAACAGATTTAAATTTATCCAGATTTGAAATTTGCTGTTTTTTCTCTTTTTCGGTTGAGCGAATTAACTGAATCGGTGCATTTTCTTCATTTGAATCATCAGCAAAAAAGGTATTGACCCCGATTATTGGTAATTCACCATTGTGCTTCAGAGTTTCATAATAGAGGCTCTCCTCTTGAATTTTACCACGTTGATACATGGTTTCCATTGCTCCGATTACGCCACCACGATCATTGAGTCGATCAAATTCTGTCAAAATTGCGTCTTCTACCAAACCAGTCAATTCTTCGATAATGAACGAACCTTGTAATGGATTTTCATTCTTTGCCAGACCCATCTCTTTGTTTATAATCAATTGAATTGCTAAAGCTCTACGCACGGATTCTTCAGTTGGAGTTGTGATAGCTTCATCATAGGCGTTAGTATGTAAAGAATTACAATTGTCATAGATAGCCATCAACGCCTGCAAAGTTGTCCGAATATCATTGAACTGAATTTCCTGAGCGTGTAACGATCTGCCTGAAGTTTGAATATGATATTTCAATTTTTGAGACCGCTCATTTGCTCCATAGATATTTTTCATAGCAATTGCCCAAATCCTACGTGCAACCCTCCCGATTACGGAATATTCCGGATCTAATCCATTACTAAAGAAAAATGATAGATTATGAGCAAAATCATCAATTTTCAGACCTCGGGACAAATAATATTCAACGTATGTGAATCCATTTGCAAGTGTAAATGCAACCTGTGAAATAGGATTTGCACCGGCCTCAGCTATGTGATACCCGCTTATTGATACTGAGTAATAATTTCGAACTTTATATTCAGTAAAATATTCCTGGATATCCCCCATCATTCTGAGTGCAAATTCTGTAGAAAATATGCAAGTATTCTGCGCTTGGTCTTCTTTTAGGATATCTGCTTGTACAGTGCCCCTGACGACTTGCAGAGCCTTTGCTTTGATCTCGTCATATACTTTACTGTCCACCAGTTTATCGCCCGTTATACCCAATAATTTCAGACCGAACCCATTATTCCCTTCAGGAAGTTTACCAGTATAAGTTGGCTGAGACTTTCCAATTGACTCAAAATACTGAGTAATTCTATTATTTAGTTCCTTTTCACCAATTTCATCAACTAAAAAGGCTTCGATTTCCTGATCGATCACGGTATTCATAAACATGGCCAAAATCATTGGTGCCGGACCATTGATTGTCATCGATACAGATGTATTGGGTTGCGTAAGTCTGAAACCTGAAAATAGTTTTTTCATGTCATCCAGACTGCAAATGCTCACTCCGGAATTACCAATTTTACCGTAAATGTCAGGTCTGAGATCGGGATCTTCACCGTATAACGTCGGTGAATCAAACGCCGTTGATAATCGAATCGCAGATTGATCCTTACTCAGGTAATGAAATCGTTTGTTCGTTCTCTCAGGTGTACCTTCACCGGCAAACATTCGAATTGGATCTTCCAGATCACGCTTAAAAGAAAACACCCCGGCTGTATATGGAAAATAACCGGGCAGATTCTCTAAAAGTGCAAAATTCAACCGGTCCGGAAAGGATTTATATTTTGGTAACGCTACCCGCGGAATTTTTAGTCCGCTCAAACTCACTCTATATAAAGGCACTTTGTTAACTTTATCACGAATTTTAGTTTCGTAAAAATCACCTTCAAAGAGTTTAGCGTTCGATTCCCAGTTATCTAAAATATGAAGGCTTAATGTATCCAGTTTTGAACGCCAATGTGACTCCATATCATTCAGATAATCGATCATGATCTCTTTTTGATCAGGATTCCATTTATCTACCTGAGATCTTGTATTAATAACACTTTCCAGTTTGGAAGCGACATCGACCTCCGATTTAACCCACTCGTGATATTCACGAACTCCCTCGGCTACTTCTGACAAATATCTCACACGTTTTGGTGGGATAATGGACATGGTATTGATATCTGCAGAGGGTGTTGAATCGATATAAATTGATGTTTTCCACTCGATATTATAATGAGTATTAATCTTTTCAATTAAAGCTGAAAATAATTTATTGACCCCGGTATCATTAAACTGAGCTGCTATACATGGATAAACCGGAATATTGTCGTCTGATACATCAAAAATCGCATGATTTCTTTTGTACTGCTTACGAATATCTCTGAGTGCATCCAAAGACCCCTTTTTCTCAAATTTATTTAATACAATCAAATGTGCGAGGTCCAGCATGTTGATTTTCTCTAACTGAGTCGGAGCACCATATTCACTGGTCATAACGTACAAAAAGACATCGGACAGTTCGGTAATTTCGATGTCACTTTGACCAATTCCGCTGGTTTCAATAATTATCACATCAAATCCTGCAGCTTTGCAAACCGCAACACTACTCGATACCGCGTTTGAAGTTGCGCGATTTGAAGCTCTTGTCGCCAAACTCCGCATATATACCCGTGGATCTGAAACACTGTTCATCCGAATTCGATCACCTAATAATGCACCACCGTTAGTGATTTTAGATGGATCAACGGATACAACTGCGATTGATTTTTCTGGGAATTCAGTCAAAAACCGACGGACAAGTTCATCAGTTAACGAACTTTTTCCTGCTCCACCTGTTCCGGTTATCCCTATGACTGGTATTACTTTACCATTCGTTATCTGAAGTGTCTTCTTAGATGATTTTACTTTTATAGAATTCGATTCAAGTGTTATAATATCATCCTTATGTAGTTCCAATGCCGTAATAGCCCTGGCAATATGATATTTGTTTTTATTTTTGATCGCATTCGCATCTGGAAAATCAACATCACAAACATCATAATCACATATTTCCATGATATAATTGATCATGCCTTGAAGTCCTAATTCCAATCCGTCCTCAACAGAAAATAAACGAGTGACACCATAAGCATGCAATTCATCAATTTCGGATGGTGAAATAACACCACCTCCCCCACCAAATACTTTAATATGTGATGCATTATTTTCGCGAAGCAGATCTAAAACGTATTTAAAATATTCAACATGTCCTCCCTGATATGAGCTAATAGCAATACCTTGTACGTCTTCCTGGATAGCACAATCAACAACCTCACGAACTGATCTGTTATGACCCAAATGGATGACTTCGGCACCTGTTCGCTGCAAAATTCTGCGCATAATATTGATGCTTACATCATGACCATCAAATAAACTGGCACATGATACTATTCGCACCTTATTCACTGGCCGATAGACAGCATCCTTTGGCGTTTTAGTTTTTATTGATGTTCTTCGAACCGGACTCTCTTTTTGCATGATATAAGTATGATATTCGTCTTAAAAAGCGCTTTTTTAGCTTAACAATATACGAAATTAAGCTATTATTTGTGAACTGGATATTTTTAACTACTCAAGAATCAATTCTGATGTCATTCTACTTCGGATTGGAAAATTTCTGTCGATATACATAAAACTTGGACTTTGAAATGGATCAACTTGCCCAAAATCCCATTGTCCACTCAAATCAGGATCATAAAAGATGGATAAGTGATACGATCCTTTTGGAATTTGTTTAAGCAAAATCTCGTTTTGAAACGCTTGATTAATGATTAGTTGATTTCTTCTATTATATAAACGAACTGTTAAAGGAAGGTCGGTTAAAGTGGAATCTGATATAAGAATCTGGAATTCTCCTAAATCGAGATCATTAATTATGGTTGGGCGTAAATCTCTGAATGCAGCAATTGAAGGGTCCCAGGTTTTTATTTCATAAGCATCTGCTTGAATCCATTCATTATTTGGATGAATCAATAGGATATTATTTGATAAACTGACATTGAATTGTCCCTTTGCTTCACTCCTGTTGACGTAAATTTTTAAGGAATCGATTACATTTGGGTCAGTTATGATTTTGTTATATCGAATACTTAAGGTGTCATCCGGTAAAAGGTCAGCAGTATTAATTGCTCCAACATAACGAAATGTGGTGGTATCTGCTGCAGATGAGCCATCGAATAAAGTATTGCTTAATCGTAGACGATTATTCAGGTTATCAGAAATATTACTGGAAATGACCTGATACGTAGCATCATCATTCAGAGGATTCATAGAATGAAAATAGGAAACAAAATCCTCGCGGGGATCATTATAAAGATGTATGGCAGTAAATGGAATACTATCTGACGATACAAAATCAATAGAATTTTCAGGATCGTATTTAATTGCTTTGCTAAAACGTATTCTCAACCTGGAATCATCCAATAATCCAATACCCTGAATGGTAGGACTCAAAGTATCGCGTTTGGCATAATTAAAAATCTGCACTTCATTTGTATCAATTTCATTTATGTTGAATGATGCGTTCTCAAATGGCTGCGCAAATTCACGATCACGATCCCAGATTCGATTCCGATTGATATCGTGGACCAATATTGCCCGATATTCACCTTCTGACAGATAATTAAATCTAACGACTCCCGATGTATCTGCTCCCCCTGTGTAAAATGCTGGTAATGTCAAATCAACTGGTTCACGATATAGGAATATTCTTGGTTCAGTAACCAGAATGCCGGGCTGTGAAGGAAGAATTCTAAATGTCACTTTCTGGCTGTCGATGATATCTCCTGTTGAGATTGCCAAATTGATGGGAGTACTCAAGCGATTTGATCTGGTATCACGTAATTCATTTCCGATTGAGAAAATCAGAGTTGTTGAATCTGGTAATGACTCATTAAACTTGATTATAGCTGTTTTGCGCCTCCATTTAATATCAAAATCCAGATCAATATCCGGTTCTACATTAAATGCATTTCTGAAGGAATTTCGATCCACAAAATCATCAAATGTGAATCTGATTTCATCACCAGTAAAATTTGTAGTCGCATTTATAGGGTTAGTTGTTACCAAAATAGGACCACTTCTATCCAATTCACCTCCAGTTGGAGCAACAGGAGTAGCACAAGATGAAATAAGTATCAACAAAGTTAAATAAATTAAACTTAAAGTGGGTTTGGATAACTTTAAAACGGGTGATTGATTTTTTGAGACCATAGTTCTAGTTACTTCGGATATTATAAAGTAAATAGGCTGTCGTCACTACGGCAGAACTGATAAGCACAGGTTCTACAAGTTTCAGGAATCGAAGTCCCTTTCTTCGATTTTCGATTTTATTGAATTCTGTGGGTTTCCAGTCAGTTGTCAAATATGAAATCCTATCCTTTGGGACACTATCTGCGTGTTCCACATCGACAATGGTCGACCAGATAATCACTCCGTCAACGGATACGATATTTACACCAATTGTACCATTGATCATCCGATTATACTCATTTTTTGAAGTCCTGAGAAGTTCATTATGCAAGTTAAAAACGAAGCTAATATTCTTTGTATTTGAGTAAGATGAAGTAACAACTGGACCCGTCTCAAATAGCACTCTCTGAAATGCTTGTAAAGACTGATCTGTGGCATCCGGTAATCGAATGGCAACGGTATCATTTTTAATCGATGAAGGTAACTCACGTTGCAAATGCTCAGAAATGGCCTTTAAAATGACATCCTGGTTG
>DLXM01000261.1 GCA_003448835.1 Bacteroidota bacterium
GCAAAGAAGTTGCCAGAAAGCTTTATGAAACCGGTGATATTGAAGTGTATCATGATGGTAAACGTAACGAATCTCAAATCGAATCCATCCAAAAAGCAGTTTATAATCCGGTTAGTTTTATCTGGGGACCGCCGGGTACCGGAAAAACTTCTACATTGGGTTATGTGGTCGCAAATTTGATGCTTCAGGACAAAAAAGTGTTGTTTCTGAGTAATACTAACCGTGCTGTGGATGTGGGTATGTTATCGGTGATGGATGCCTTGCACTCAATCAAAGAGTCGAAAAAAATCGCTGAGATAACGCGTTTTGGTGATATCGCATTGAATTCTGAAGCTATCGAACGCATACATCATGAAAAACTGGTCGAGGTCCGAAGGGGACGTTTGCGACAAAAAGCAGCATTATTTCAGGATCTTTTATCTCGTTACAAAACGCTTCAGGATGAAATCGAGGCCCTTGAATTAGATGGAAAAACGGCATCATCAGATATGGAAAATCAGCTGGATGCTTCTATCGCTGAGATTCGGAAACACGGTGGCATCCGTAAAATGGAAGATCTTTGTGAGAATCTTCAGCTACAGCTTCAGAACGCTGATTTTATGGAGTTGCACACTAAGATGGTCGTTGGGACTACGCTTGCCCGTATTTGTACGTCCGATTTTTTCCACGAAATGGAATTTGATGCCGTCGTAATTGACGAGTCTTCGATGGCATCGTTGCCTTATTTGGTCATTATGGCAGCAAAATGTAAACAACATCTGGTAATTGCCGGCGATCCGATGCAGTTGCCTCCTATATCGCTGACAAAAGTCGAAAAGGCTCGCATCCACCTGGAACAGGATATTTTTGCGTTTGCATCATCAGCACAGCACCCTGATGAATTGTTTCAATGGCATGACCAGAATCCGCTGACTACCAGTTTTTTCGATGTGCAATATCGTCTTCATGCCGATTTGGCATCCATAATCAGTGATGTCTTTTATGAAGGGCGATTGAAAAGTCATGAGTCAGTGCTGGTCCACCAGCCTAAAAAAATGACTCAAAAAGAGGCGAAACTGAAATCATTCAGGGTTATTGATACATCTTCGCATGATCCGGTGTTATCTAAAAAGAATAAAGATTACGGATTCGCACCCAGGAACGAAGTACATCTGGCAATTTTGGCAGACCTGGTCTACCAATTGGTGACTAAAGATCTCATTCCAATGGAACAGATTGGTATAATCGTACCATTCAGGTCAGTTGTATGGGATGTCAGAGTTGAATTACGAAAAAAGGGAATTAATGATGTGGAAGTGGGTACAATCCACACATATCAGGGACGCGAAAAAAGAATTATCATTTTTGACACCGTTATGACCGGAGAGTTAAAAAACGGACGATTAACACATTTCAGTGTTCGTCCATTTGATGAAAATAAGAATGGACTGAGTGTCCCCAGATTATTGAATGTAGCATTTTCTCGAGCCAGGGGAGAGTTGTTTGTGTTAGCAGATTTAAGACACATTCACCGGGTCTACGGCAATAAATTTCTGGGTAAATTACTCGATCGTCTAGCCCAATGAGTGTAGTTTTTGATGTATAACTAAAAATTCGGGTCTATTTAATTTTTAGTTATTTGTCTGTGTCTAAATTATTTCTAATTGGTAATTGTACAATAAATTTTGATCCGACACCGACTTCACTTTCACAAGTAATGGTTCCCCCTATTTGGTTGATTCGATCATAAATTATAGATAAACCAAGTCCGGTTGATGATTCTCCTGCTGTTGGCCGATTAATTTTTTGAAAACGCTCAAATAATTTTGGCAAATCTTGTTGTGAAATTCCAACTCCTTGATCTTTTATTTCAATTATAAATTCGTTCTCGTGTTTAAACATTGTTACAAAAATAGATGTATTTGGCATGCTAAACTTAATAGCATTAGAAATTAGATTATCGATGGTTTGTAAATATACAGTTCTATCGGTATGAATTAACTCTATCTGACTTATATCAGTACTAATTGTAATACTTTTATTTTGAAGTTTTTCCTTGAATCCAAATAATATGTGATTTAATAGTTTTGTAGGATCAAAATATTCAAAATGATGCTCTAGTTTAGATTCTTCAATCGTTTGAATTTCAAGCATTTCGTTAACTAATTTCAAAGCATATTCCGAAGAGATATCAATTTGTTCTAAAAACATAACTTGATCTTCAGTTAAATTCGAGTTTTCTTCACTCATTAACTCACTGAAGGATATGATAGCACCTAGTGGATTTCTTAAATCATGTGCCGCCATGCCTATGTACTGATTTTTAATTTTTACATGTTCTATTGCATTCGTTAATTGATGGTTAATAAGGCTTATTTGGTATCCCAGGGCTAGATTATGCTTTGCACGCTTGAAAGTTGAAATTCCTGTAAATGATATTATAATGATGGAAAAGAGTATACCTGAATATGTTATAATTACATTATAAGTACTGAATTTTTTGATTTTTAAAGTTCGTTCGGCTAGAATTTCATGTTCAATTTGTATAAAATAATCTATCAAACTTCGGATTGATTCCATCACGTTTTGACCACCGGCAGTAGTTATTATCGTTTGTGCAGCACTGAATCCCTGTGTATGGAATTGCTCGATTGCCAAATTTAGAATATCCAGACGTTCATTTATTAATGAATTTAATCTATTTACGGAATCTTGAGGTATTAGGTCAGTGACTGATGTTAATTCAGCAAATTTAGTTAATTCGTTGTCTAGCTGTTTATTCCCGTCATTATATGGGTCTAAATATTTTTGTTCACCTGTAATTATATATCCTCGTTGACCCGTTTCAATATCGACTAAATGTAGTTCAATTTGTGTAGCCGAATTTATAATGGCACTAGCCAAAAAAGAAAGTTCAATGTAATCATTTTGAAGTTCTTCACTTTTATAGTTTAAAATTAGTGTCATAAGGAGGAGAACGATTGATAATCCAACAAAGAGATAGACAAGATTATACTTTAAAAATTTACTCATGGTGATATAAAATTAATCTAAACATTGATGAATCTACATTGATCGTTCAATATAATTAGATCTTGCATATTTTGTGATCTATTACATTATAAGTATCTTAATACTATTCAAATAGTAATTAGATTTAATTGATATGCATGTTGTTAATATAATTGTAGTATTGAATGTATTATTTTTTTCTGTTGAATTTTCAAAAGGAGATCAGGTCGAGATTAAGGCTGGTCCAAAAATCTCAAATTCTGAATTAATACTTTCCGACACTACAAAAACGCTAACTCAGCGATTAATAATTGAAAATAGATTTGAAGAAGCGGTAGATATTTTAAACTCTGTATCGGCTGATCAGAAAGATTTAGATTATTATTTGCTGGTTAGTCAGGTAACATTGGCATTACAACAATATGATTATGCTATAGAAGCTCTTCAAATTGCCCGTGGGTTTAATCCGGATGATTTGAATTTGATGTTTCAGTTAGCTCGTACTTATCGCATAGCTGGACATACAGAGTTAGCAGAAAGTTTAGCTGAAACGATTATATCAAGAGATCAGAGCCACAGACAAGCAATGATTTTGTATGGAGGTATACAGCTTGAAAAACAGAACTGGACACTGGCCTCTAGAACCTATCAGGAGTTGGTATCATTAGACTCAACGAACACATTCTTCCGTTACCAGTTAGCTCAGGCATTAGATCGATTGGAAGACCGTGGATCGGCTTTGATTCATTTACGGGAAGCGCATCGATTGAGCCCAAAACATCATGGAGTTTTACATGATCTCATTCAAATAAATGCTCAGCTTGGGCTTAATGAAATCGCCCGTGAGTACGCAGAAAAAGCAATTTTGATGAGCCCGAATTTTATTCCATTTAGAAAAAGACTGGCTGAAATTGAATTTCGTGCACAAAACTATGTGGCATCGGCTGAGCACTATCAGGAAGTCATCCAATTGGGTGAACGGACTGAATTTAATTGGCGAAATTTAGGGATGAGTTTATATTTTTCAGATCAATTTGAGTCCGCAGTAAGAGCATTTGATAATGCATTAACTTCCGGGGATGATCCCAATGCTCATTTTTATAAGGCTATGTCCCTCAATCAACTTGGTAGGACTGAAGAAGCATTAAAGCACCTGAATCTGGCATCTGATAATTCAATGGGTAATCTTTTGATAGACTCCTACATTCAAAAGGGTTCACTTTTTGATCGAAAAGGGGATATAGACGCATCTATTTCGAATTACGATATAGCTTTGAAACTTAGCCCGCATCGAATTGAGATCAATTTTTATATGGCGTCAGCTTATGATCGCACAGGAAATCATAAAACTCAAGCCAGAGATATGTTTCGAAAATATTTGTTCGCTGAAGTTTCACGTGATCCTACCATGGAGAATTATGCTCGCTCCAGACTATCAAGTTTAACCGAAGAAATACATTTTCGGGGTGAGTAATTGTCAAAACCTGACAAAAGTAAAACTCATTTTAAGTACCTATGAATGTTGGATCTAAGAAATTATTAATGGTTTGACTTTAGCATAATATTAAGTATAATTGATTCAGTCAGATTATTAGTGATTTAGAAAAAATGTTGTCAATTAGTCGGTGATCTGATAAAAAAACTATCATACTAATTCATCGGTTTTAGATTCATCAGGTAGATTATGAAACGAGCAAAAATTTTCACCATACTAGGTGTATTGGTTATAATATTAATTTCAGGTTGTGCTAGTTTAGTCAAAGGTCCTACTGCTGAAATTCGAGTATCGTCTCAACCTGATAATGTAAGAGTTCTATTAAATGGAAGAGATCGTGGAGTTACACCAATGATTCTTGATCTTAATAGAAAAGAATATCATAATATCACTTTTTTACTCAATGGTTATCGAGGCACCAGTGTTCAAATAACACCAAAATTTGATTTTTTTACTACTAT
>DLXM01000313.1 GCA_003448835.1 Bacteroidota bacterium
GCCGATAGGTTGTCCACCATAAACCGGGACAACATGCAAATGTGGAATATATTGACCGATTTTCATTAGTTCGCCGGTTACCTGAATGGCTAACTCACGCGTCGGACACTGAATCAAAGCCTGGATTTGATTTGAGCTGGTATCGATCATTTCCAATAGCGGGATACCAAATGCCGCAGTTTTACCGGTACCTGTCTGTGCTTGTCCAACCAGATCCCGTTTGTTCATAATATGAGGAATACATTCAACCTGAATGCCGGTAGGAGCTTCAAACCCCATATTTTTTAAAGAGCGTAACACGGGTTCACTTAAACCCAATTCGTCAAAATTCATCGTAGTCATAATAATATTTAAAGGTGCAATTAAGCTGTTGTGCACCACACGGACATTTTATTGGATGTGCTGTTTGTCTCGTCGTGAACCGTGCTGCAGGAAAAAAGGCCTGTGCTGAAATACAATCGGGAGAAAACTGGGTGCATTGAAAACGTCAATATACGGAATATTTAGATGGGATTACTATTTATTCCTGATTTTATTGGACTAACAACCTGAATTTTCCTTGTTCTTCCGTTTCAACAAAGCCGATTTTCAATAAATAAGCAATATGAGTTTTATTAAACGCGAAAGTATATATCTCTTTTATTTTCTGTTTTTTAAACACCTCAATTTGATCTTTAAACAAAAATTTCCCCGTTTTAAAGTCGCGAAATTTTGGAATCACATNNGGTTAATATTCCATCTGCAGTGACTCTACCTGAGAAGAGTCCGGCTGGAATCATATCCCGAAGTATCATCAAATTGAAAGAATTTGCAGGTAAGTTTTTGGGGACATTTGGTTGAAATAAATGAATATCGTCAATGTAGAAGTCCAGAAAGTATTTTAAGTATTCATCGTCTGATGGCACTTTTAATACCTTGAAAAAGGATTTCAACTTTAACATACCAAACAGGTAGTAAATATTGATTCCAACAATAAAAGCGTTCATCAATGCAACTGGCATTGAATCAATTAAAAAACCATAAATGGAAAACGTCAGTGCGCCGATTAGATTGACGAGTCGTAATTTCACAATCTGGCTCATCATCAAGGAAATGGCAACCAGAATGGACGCCAGATAACCGATTATTTCATATAAAAATTGAGTGTCCATATCGGTATTTAGTTGATTAGCTTCATGTTAAGATGAAGGTACAAAAATGTTATTTCTGTGCAAAATAAGACATATTAGTCCGCTATTTAGAATTGGTCTAACTTCATTATGGGTTGAAATTTACGTAGAATTAGTCTTGTTAAATTAATGTTTATGGAGACAGTGGAAACCCTTCAAAAATTACTTTGCGAGCACTGTGGTGAGGATTGTATAGATGACTCTATTCAGTCTGAGGAGAAGTTGTTTTGTTGTAATGGATGTAAAGCAGTTTATGAGCTTCTCCATGAAGCAGGAATGGAGTCTTACTATTCTACCGATGTAGAAAGTCCAGGGGTGTCACTAAAGGAGTACAAATTTCAGGATTATTCATATTTAGATCATCCTGAGATTGCCACAAAGGTCCTTGATTTTTCAGATGCAAAAAATGCGATAGTAACGTTTAAAACTCCTCAAATCCATTGTGCTTCGTGTGTTTGGTTACTGGAAAATATTTCACGTTTGAACCCGGCAATAAGTTTTTCTCAGGTATTTTTCGACAAGAGAGAAGTAACGATCAGATTTGATTCCTCCAGATTGTCATTAAGTGGGTTGGTTTCATTAATGACAAAAATCGGTTACCGACCGGACCTAAACCTCGACAAAGTTCAGAACCCTAAATCAGAATCTTCTGATCGTCCACTATATTTAAAAATTGGTATTGCCGGATTTGCTTTTGGTAATATCATGCTTTTTTCTCTTCCGGAATATTTATCAGGTAATGAGGGAGTTGATTCTCAATTCCTGACACTTTTTGGCACTCTGAACATTATCCTCGCCTTACCGGTCTTCTTTTATAGTAGTCTCGATTTCTTTATTCCGGCTTTAAAATCAATCCGAAATCGTTTTTGGAGTATGGATATAGCCATTTCATTAGGCATCATCGCTATGTTTTTTCGAAGCCTGTATGAAATTTATGCCGGATTAAGCGTTGGTTACATGGATTCCTTCACGATGCTGGTTTTTTTGCTTCTTGTAGGACGGTTGTTTCAGAAGAAAACGTACGATCAATTGTCCTTTGAAAGAGATTACAAATCTTACTTCCCATTGGCCGTAACACGATTAAGTAAATCAGGACTTGAAGAAAGCGTAGCAGCGACCTTAATCGACACTAATGATATTCTTGTCATACGAAATGGCGAACTGATTCCCGCTGATTCAACGTTACTGGACTCAATAGCCTCGTTGGACTACAGTTTTGTGACCGGTGAAGCAGATCCCATTCAGTGTTCAAAAGGTCAACTTTGTTATGCCGGAGGTCGAAATTTGGGAACCTCCGTTCTATTCAGAGCTGAACGACCGGTTTCTGCCAGTTATCTGACCCGACTTTGGAACCATGATGTTTTTGCCAAGCATGAATCTTCATCCATCCAAAGTATTTCGCAACGATTTAGCAGATATTTTTCGCCCATAATTCTGGGAATAGCAACCATAGCTGCATTGTTTTGGCTTCCAACTGATACATCTCTTGCACTAAACGCATTTACTGCGGTACTTATCGTTGCATGTCCGTGTGCCCTCGCATTATCAGCACCTTTTACGTTAGGGTGGATTACAAATCTACTTTCCAGAAACAAGATCTATCTCAAGAATGGAGAAGTGGCCGAGAAACTTGCCGATATCAACACTATTGTATTTGATAAAACCGGCACATTAACGAGTCGTTCAACTGGCGAAGTCGTTTACATGGGTCGAGAGCTAAGTTCAGATGAAATCGCAATGCTACACTCCGTTTTACATGAAAACACTCATCCTCACGGTAGAGCATTTTACGCGTGGCTCAAATCCAATTTCCCGAACAAAAC
This sequence comes from Bacteroidota bacterium, assembly GCA_003448835.1. Taxonomy (GTDB): domain Bacteria; phylum Bacteroidota; class Rhodothermia; order Balneolales; family HLUCCA01; genus UBA11400. Next base: position 2,993 of record DLXM01000313.1, read on the forward strand.
CCGATTCCAAATAAAAAATTACAAAGAAGTTATTGGGAATGGGGTAGAATCCATCTGCAACGGCAGACTTGTTCGAATCGGAACAGCTGGATGGGTTGGAGTCGCAAACATAGATCCAAAAGTGATTCCACATCCACGATTATATTTCAGTTTTGATGATCAGATTCCGGGTTATGTTGAAATCAGAAATTCGTTACGTGTCGGTGTGCAGGAATTAATCAAAAATCTGTTAATCCGTTTCAAGCTTTTTGTGCTTTCAGGAGATAATTCCCGCGATAAAGATCGGTTATCACCATTGTTTAGTGAAGAGGTTTTGTTGTTCAACAAATCTCCCGAAGAAAAACTCAACATGATTCAAAAACTCAAAACGCAAGGCTATCACATAGCAATGATAGGCGATGGATTGAATGATGCAGGTGCACTCAAAGCCAGCGACGTGGGGATTTCAATTTCAGATGATACCGTGAGTTTTACGCCCGCCAGCGATATCATTATGGATGCAACGTCACTCACTAAGTTGAATCAAATACTGGATTTCACTAAAGATGGAGTCAAAATTATTTATGCCAGCTTCGTGATTTCGATTTTGTATAACATTATTGGATTGGCATTTGCTGTCACCGGGACTCTATCACCCATTATTTGCGCAATCATTATGCCTATCAGTTCCATCACAATTATCGCATTTACAACACTCGCAACTCATTTGAGTGCCAGAAGAAGGGAGTTGTGGTAATGTCTGCGATGTATATGCTCATAGCATTTAGTTTGATTATAGCAACCGGGTTTGTCATTGCTTTTATATGGGCAATTAATAGTGGTCAATATGACGATAAATACACACCGTCAGTGCGAATTTTATTTGATGATGAGCCGAAATCGGAAAATGTAAATCCATCCAAAAAAAATATTGAGAAAAAAGAAGATGTCGCCTTATTGAAAAATGAACAACAAAAGTGATCGAATTTTAGTCAAAGCTTAACCTTATATAAACCAAACAACAAATAAACACCTATGTCAACAGATACATTCTATTATGACAATAAAGTAGTTCGCAATTTTGCGATTGCGACTGGGGTCTGGGGCGTCATCGGAATGACGGTCGGACTTATAATAGCATTGAAACTGGTTTTTCCCGAATTTTTGGGAGGAGTTGCAGAATTATCCTACGGTCGATTGCGTCCATTACACACAAATGCAGTGATTTTCGCATTTGCGGGGAATGCAATTTTCCTTGGAGTCTATTACTCTTTGCAACGATTGTGTAAAGCCAGAATGTGGAGTGATACCCTCAGTAACATCAACTTTTGGGGATGGCAGGCTATCATTGTATCAGCTGTTATTACTTTACCACTCGGATACACTCAAAGTAAAGAGTATGCTGAACTCGAGTGGCCAATTGCAATTGCAATTGCCGTGATTTGGGTCGCATTCGGATTGAATATGATGATGACCATCTATAAACGTCGCGTAAAACATATGTACGTGGCCATTTGGTTCTACATTGCTACATTTGTGACCGTTGCAATTTTGCACATCGTTAATAATCTCGTATTACCGGTAGATTTTCTAAAAAGCTATTCAATGTATGCGGGAGTACAGGACGCTTTGGTCCAATGGTGG
>DLXM01000218.1 GCA_003448835.1 Bacteroidota bacterium
ATATAGACCAAATCTATTCCCCATCCCAACATAAGAAGTGCGCTCGTTTTCAGTTATAAATGCATAACCTGTCTGATAAAATGCTGATTCGCGATAAGCAGTATTATTTCCAAAAATAACAGACGCTGCATAACCTACCGAAATATTCTTGTGAAGCTGATAACCGATTCCTGCTTCAAGTCTGTTTAGTCCACCATCCCCACGTGTAAATATATTATAACCAATCGTGTCAGCATCTGCATAAGCATTACCCGGACGAATGTATTCACTATTTGTACTTATTGAAAAACGACTTTCTGTAAGTGGCTGAAGCGAAACAGACAATCCCAGTTTCTCACGTTTTAAAGGAAGTTGCAGTTGAAACGTATTAATCTTGAACTGAGAGCTCTTGGCTTTGCCAAAATCATCCTGGGAATCGGTATAATTCACAGTAAAACCACCATTGAGCAAGGTAAATCTGGTTGCAGCCCACATGGCCGGATTCGATGTGTTGCCATGGATCATACTTCTGACAGACACCCCGGATAGTCCCATTCCGGCACCTTGTGATGAACCATTGTCTACCGGAATTCCGAGTCCCAAATACGAGTATATAGACGAATCGTTATATTCACTCTGTGCAGAAACAGATGTTGCAGAAAACAATAATACAATGATCAGGATATTTCGGATAACTATTCTCATCAGTTTGCTTGAATTTTAGTGACGATAATTTTTGGAGCTCTCAGACCTGAATTTTCATTTAAAAGATAATTTGGTCGAATGATTCCATTATCCTGATCCGAAACGATATAAAAGGTAAAATCTCTTCCACCCTCAGCTAAAGCCGTGTTGACAAGTCCGGTTATATTCATTCGATAAGCACCGTTATCGTTTACAGCTGCACTTATTGTGGCATCTTTGGTTACGTAATATTCTTTTTCATCCGATGCCAGATCGTATAAACGAATAATCTGATTACTGTAACGCGTCTGTCCAATTCCAAGTGTTGATTGTAACAGTTGCTTGTCTTCATACAATACTAATTCAGCTCTGGAAACAAATTTGGCGCCGACAATTTGCTCATTGATTTCAAAACTGATCTTACCGGTGCGAGTAAAATCATTCATGATTTTAACGCCATCTTCTATCTCTACTGTAGATTCTTCAATGAGCCGATAGTTGCTCGCCTGCTGCCTGATAAAACCAAGTACCTGAGCAGAATCTGCAATTACACCACTAAAAAGACTTTGTGTGATGTTTATGTAACTGATCTTATTTCCGGATACCGGTACAAACGCAAATCCAAATTCGTTCTGATTATAAGCACTATCTCGATCAGCTTCAGCAATTTGATTGTATGTCAAATAATGTTGCTTCCAGGAATCCGGTAATGGAATAAATAATGAATCTGTATCTCCGATTTCAAATCTTGCAATGGGTGCCGATCCCAAAACAGGTGTATCGTCCATACGCCATTCCTGAGATCTCCATCGCTCCTGAATTTCATAAATGTCAAAAACCGATATACTGTTTGTGTCACCATATGTTTGAGTTGGCCGCAATATGAAGCCAAATGTGACATCATCAGCGAGACTATCCGCAACAGGTGAAAATCCAGGTGTGATCATGGCAACCGCTTCGTAAGTGCCGAAGAGATTATCTTGATACCGTCCCATAGCAGCAAATGTTTTTGCACCCGCATACGAAACCAATGGCTCGGTTGTAATCGACAGGGTCTGAACAGTGTCTATTTGTAGATCCGGATTAGCCGGAATAAATGAGGTTCCAACAATACCGCCGTCTTCACATGCAGTTATCGTGGCGAGAGTGATAACCAAAGCTCCCCAAACGGGAATTAGGTTTCTGTTAAATCTTTTCAAAAGAGAGTCTGATATAAAAAGTGATTATTCTTCTTTAAGTCGGTTATAATAGTCTGCAAATTTTGCCGAGACATCAGAAGGTGATCCCTGAATTTTCTCATATTTTACATTAAGATCTGCGTATTGAGTTTCAATCTCATCTCGCATATCGTTACCTGTAACAACAAAATCTGCATACTTGAGGCCTGCTCGGATAGGATCAACTTTACCATCGGTTTTAATCGATTCTTTGTCGAAATCCTCACCCATTTTCATGAATGTAAAGATGTCATCATCAAAAACACCATGATTTGCCGGCGTATGAAGATTGTAAACGACCTTTGTGCCATCAAAATTGCTTTCGTCTTTATAAAGAGTTTTGACAAGCATTGGTATGAGTCCGGACGCCCAGTCATGACAATGAATCACATCCGGTTTCCATCCTAATCGTTTTACAGTCTCAAGGACACCTTTGTTATAGAAAACCAATCGTTCTGCATTATCTGCGAATGGTTCATTGGTTTTCGCATCATGAAATAAACCTTTTCGTTTGAAATAGGTGTCATTATCTAAAAAATATACCTGTAGCTTTGCATTGGGGATACTCGCCACTTTAATTTTCATTGATTCGACCTGATCTCCAACTTCAACCTCAATTCCAGCTAAACGGATAACTTCATGCAATCTATTTCGTCTGTCATTGATCGATCCGTATTTTGGAAGCAGAATTCTGATCTCAAATCCCTTGTCCTGCAATGATGCAGGTAAAAATCGCATCAAATCTGCAGTATTCGTAATTTTGGCAAAAGGAGATATTTCAGCCGCTACGTAAAGTATTTTCATGATTTTCTATTAAATTTTGCCCGGCATTATGCATCCCTCTAACAAATGACATCAAAACAATTTGGATCAAAAGCTTAAAAACTACCGCTACAACTTGATTTCATGCCGATCAAAAAAAGAGGAAGTACGTTTGCCATCTGACACGCCTACCGGAAAAAAGAACGTTTTTTTGACGTAATCCTAAAAATAACAACTTTTACGGACGTTTTAAACTATCAATTTGCATCCTCAGCATCTATTTCTACAATATTGGTGTCCTCTTGGCGAACTCGTGTGTTACGATTCGATATGTTTATAATGTGTTTCAGATATTCTTTTTGAACACTTTTTAACATACCATCCGTATATCGCCATACCCAATTATTGTCAGTTGTACCCGGTAAATTCATTCTGTGCTCGGTATCTAAACCCATAAAATCCTGTAATGGGAAAATTGCCAGATCGGCTACCGACATAATTCCCAAGCGGATTAACTCCCAGTGGATCTCTCTTCCATCAGATCGGGTGTATTCTCTGGCCCAATGTTTCTCAACATCTGAAGCTTGTGAATACCAACCTCTTGTTGTATCGTTATCATGTGTTCCGGTATATACTACACAATTACTTGTGTGATAATTATGAGGTAAAAAACTGTTTACTGCTTCACCGGCTAACGAGAATTGCAGAATTTTCATCCCTGGAAACCCAAATCCATCTCGTAATTCGACTACCCCTGGGGTGATCACACCTAAATCTTCTGCTATAATCGGGACATCCCCAAACTTCCCAAGTATCGTGTGAAACAATTTCTTACCAGGTCCTTTGACCCATCGTCCAACTTCCGCTGTTTTAGCATCCGCTTTAACTTCCCAATACGCATCAAATCCACGGAAATGGTCCACGCGAATTGAATCGTACATCGCAAACATTTGCTCAAACCGCTTCAGCCACCACGAAAACCCGTCTTTTTCTAACACTTTCCATTTGTACAATGGATTTCCCCACAATTGCCCGGTCTTACTGAAATAGTCAGGTGGGACTCCAGCAACCAACAACCGATTTCCGTTTTTATCAACTTCAAAATATTTCAGATTCGACCAGACATCAGAGCTGTTATGATCAACAAATATCGGGATGTCACCAACTACCGATATCCCACGATCATTTGCATAGCTTTTTAGCGCCATCCATTGAGTAAAAAACTCAAACTGCGCCCAATACTGAAATTTAATTTCGGTATCCAGCTTATTTCGCCAGGCATCCAACGCCTTTTTCTTTCGCGAAGCTAGCTCTTTATCCCACGTATTCCAGGGTTGTTTTCCGTGAAAATCGAGGCATGACCGAAACAAAACATAATCATCAAGCCAATATTCATTCTCTTTTTTGAATGCCTCAAACTTTTGAAGTTCCTCGCCCGATAACTTTTCATAAAATCGGTTGGCCGCATGTACAAAAAGCTGGTCTTTGATTGAAAACGCCTTGTCATAATCAGCTTTTGTGGAAGCTGCCACCCTACTCGATCCAATTTCTTTTTCCGTTAACAGTCCCTTTTTTACCAGCACATCGGGACTTATTAAATAATGATTTCCCGCAAATGCAGAATAACTTGCATAAGGTGAGTTACCGTATCCGGTAGGACCCAATGGCAAAATCTGCCATACAGATTGATTTGTTTCTACAAGAAAATCTAGAAATCGGTATGCTCCTGCTCCAAAATCTCCTATGCCAAAATCCGACGGAAAAGAAGTCGGATGCACCAATGTGCCACAAGCGCGCTTTAATTTCATGAAAGTAAGATCTAATAATTTTCAAATAAAGATTACCGATCTGGTTTGTAAATCACCCCACTCAAAGGAGGCACTACAATTTCTAAATGTGCCGGTAATCCATGCCACTCCCCATCACTTGACTCTGATTCAGGAACAATCACATTGCTTCCACCATAGTATTCAGAATCACTATTGAATATAACTCTAAATCGACATTTTTCCGGTACACCAATCACATAATTATTATATACAACCGGTGTGAAATTCATAACCACAACTAAGTAGTCTGCCGGATCATCGCTATACCTGATATAACTTAAAATGCTCTTTTCATAATCGGATGCATTGATCCAGCGGAAGCCATTCCAATCAAAATCTATATTATGAAGTGCATTTTCAGATTGATAGAGTTTATTAATATCTCTGACCATCGCATTTAAGCTCTTATGACTTTCGAACTCAAGTAAATTCCATTCAAGCGTTTTTTCAGCATTCCATTCACTCCACTGACCAATTTCACCACCCATGAAATTTAGTTTTTTCCCGGGATGCGTGAACATATACGTGTACAACGCCCGCATATTCGCAAATTTTTGCCACAAATCGCCCGGCATCTTCGACAACATCGACTTCTTAAGATGCACAACCTCATCATGCGAAAACGGCAATATGAAGTTCTCTGAAAACGCGTAGATCATTGAAAAAGTCAACTGATTATGATGATATTTTCTAAAAAGCGGATCAACTTCCATGTATTTCAGAGTATCATTCATCCAGCCCATATTCCACTTATAATCAAATCCGAGTCCACCCAGATATGTAGGTCTTGATACCATTGGCCAGGAGGTCGATTCTTCAGCAAAAGTCATGATACCGTTGAACTCATGGTGTACGACTTCATTAAATTTCTTAAGAAAATAAACAGCTTCCAGATTCTCACGCCCCCCATATTGATTTGGAATCCACTCCCCATCTTTTCGTGAATAATCCAGATACAACATCGAAGCAACCGCATCTACACGTAGTCCATCTATATGATATTTATCCAACCAAAAAACGGCATTCGATATTAGAAAATTCAACACCTCGGTCCGTCCAAAATTAAAAATATTAGTTCCCCATCCTTTATGTTCCCCTTTACGTGGATCCGAATGTTCATACAAATGTGTTCCATCAAATAAACGAAGCCCATGGTCATCTTTTGTGAAATGTGCCGGCACCCAGTCTACGATGACTCCTATATTGTTTTTATGACACTCATCCACGAACTGCATAAACTCCTGCGGATTCCCAAAGCGCTTGGTGGGTGCAAAGTAACCCGTGATCTGATATCCCCATGACGGATCATACGGATGCTCAGCAATCGGAAGTAATTCAATATGTGTGAATCCGTGTTCTTTCACATACGGAATCAACTCATCGGCTAATTCCCGATAAGTTAAAAAAGAAGCGTCTGCATCATTTTTGCGTTTCCAACTACCCAAATGAACCTCATAAACCGACATGGGCTTATCAAAATTGGAGGAGCGCGTTTTCATCCATTTTTCATCACTCCAAGAAAAATCATCAATTTTGGCCACAATAGATGCCGTTAATGGACGAAGTTCTGCTGCAAAGGCATATGGATCAGCTTTTTTTAGTGGTAAAGAGGTGTTTTGTGAGCTGATTTCAAATTTATAGGCCTCACCTTCGCCAACACCCGGAATAAAAATTTCCCATATTCCCTGATCGTAATATTTTCTCATCACGTGAACACGTCCATCCCAACCATTAAAAGCACCAATCACACTAACGCGTCTGGCTGATGGTGCACAAACCACAAAATGGGTCCCACTAACTCCATCGATTTCCTTAACATGGGCTCCCATAAATCGATAGGCATAATGGTGATTCCCTTCACCCCACAATTGTAAATCAAAATCAGAAATTTGTGGACCAAATGAATAAGGGTCGTTTTGCTCAACCGGATCTGTATCAGGCCATTTAACGACAAAGTGATACGGAAACTTAGTCTTTAAATTTTTAAGTACGAGTTCAAAAAGTCCCTCATCAGAAACCCGGTTTAATTCAAATTTCTTGCCGTTTTTATCATTAACCAGTTCAACTTTTTCAGCATATGGTTTAAACGTTCGGACAACGAGTCCGGCCGGATCTTTTGAAAGATGCATTCCGAGAACAGAAAATGGATTATCATGGCTTCCATGACTTACTGCACTGATTTGCGATGACGATAAAATACTTTGACTCACGATGTACCTCTGTGATTGTGTGTTTAGCAAATATATAAATTTTGCTGACAATCGGATAACAATGTCGGATTTATCATTCGTTGCCTGAAATTTTGTGTATTTTTGATGCAATGAATCCAATCACTTTAATAGCATCACGATATTTGACATCCCGAAAAGGGGTCTCACTAGTCTCAACACTAACAATGATTAGTATTTCAGGTATCACAATCGGTACCGCATTGTTGATAATCGTGCTATCAATATTCAACGGTTTTTTTGACGTCGTTAAAAATTTACTGCTTCGATATGATCCGGATATTAGAATTGAATCAACTACAGAAAGAATTTTCACCCGGAATTTCGAATTGGAGGACAAACTGACCTCAATCCCACAAATTGTTGCTGTCGCACCTTTCATCGAAGGAAAATCGTTGCTGGCACATCAGGGTAGCGCCGAAAAAGTCGTCATCGTTCGTGGAATTGACACTGAAACCTTCTTTCAAGTTGTCAATTTCGATGAAGAATTAGACGAATCTGAACGAAATCTGGGTGTTGTGCGCCGCATGCCGGGGATCTTGCTGGGACAACAACTACAATCACAACTTGGAATTGCGCTCGAAGAAAGGGTGTCTCTTTTAAGTGCCGAAGGGATAAGACGATCCGTCACAAGCTTCTCGGGTCCACGATTTTACACTTTTGATGTTAGAGGAAGTTTCTTTTTGCAGCAGGTTTATGAAGGTTCGATTGTTTTTGTCGATATGGAAGCTGCACAAAGATTATTTAATCGCCGTGATGGATTAAGTGGCTACGACATCAAATTAACTGATCATGAAGCAGCAGATGAGGTCAAAGAAATGATTCAAGCTGTATTGGGCACCGAGTACACGGTTAGTACCTGGTATGATTTACAAAAACCGTTATATGATATAATGAATATCGAAAAATGGAGTGCCTATTTTATTTTGATGATCATCGTCTTTGTTGCTGTTCTAAATATTGTTGGTTCACTAACCATGATTGTCATCCAAAAAAGTCGTGATATTGGGATATTGATGTCATTTGGATACACCAAACTTCAAATTCGACGCATTTTCTTGCGCCAGGGTATTATGATAGGACTTATCGGTTGCGGATTAGGCGGAGCAATCGGATTATTTTTCAGCTGGCTTCAGCAAAAGTACGAACTTATTAAACTAATCGGATCCGAATCATTTATCATCAGTGCTTATCCTGTGTCTATTTCACCTGTGGATGTATCCCTTGTTCTGATAGGAAGTTTGATTCTTTGTTTACTCGCAAGCTGGTATCCTGCCTCCCGAGCCTCCTCACTTGATCCATCTCAAGTACTCAGATACAACTGATTATTCGTTATAGGTATCGGGTAAATCGTTTTCATATAAAACAACATCCCCGTTCTGCAGATAAGTTTTTAGCCAGTTATTGGCTTCAAAAAGATTTTGTACTACGTTTATTTGTTCAATTGGATAACCCTGCTCCAAAATCCCATCCAAAATAGGTTTTGTGCGTTTGGGTCCAACCAAAATGACTTGCTCAATACCCGAAGAGCCGATCGCACGTCCAAATTCTTTGTTAAGATCTTCTTCGGCGTCACCGAGTTCAACCATGCCGGGTGTAACAATGATTCTTCTTCCAGCTTCAAAAGATGCCAGTACTTCAACTGCATTCGCTGCACCAATTGGATTCGAATTAAATGCATCATCAATGATTAAGTAATTACCCGCAGATTTAAACTCAAGTCTATGTTCTACAGGCTCCATGCGAGAAACGGCCATAGCCATTGTTTTCATCCGCATACCCAAATGAGAACCCACTGCAAATCCCAGCAGAATGTTTTGAACATTATGTTTACCCAAAAGTCGGGTCGTAACATCGACCTCTTCGCCCAATGGACCAATCACTGAGAATGTACATCCATTCGCACCGTATCTGATATTTCGTGCTCTGTAATTACCATTCTTGATGCCGGCTGTTATACGTGTGATGTATGTTCGATCGTGTACAACCTGCATAACACGTTCATCATCTGCATTCACAATGGCTGTATCGCCCGGATCCAGCGCATCAATCAACTCACCTTTTGTCCGTGCAATGACTTCCTGCGACCCAAAAGTTTCCAAATGAGCGATACCTATGTTTGTAAGAATAGCAATGTTCGGTTTAGCAATTTCACATAATTCCCGAATATTCCCCTCATAACGCGCTCCCATTTCGAGAATCAGAACTTGATGAGCCGGGTGTAAATCGTTATTGATTACCTTGCAAATCCCCATTGGGGTGTTGTAACTACCCGGTGTGTAACAAACTGAAAAACGTTCTGAAAGAATATTTGCCAATGCAAACTTTGTACTGGTTTTGCCATAACTGCCCGTAATTCCAATTACGATGAGTTCGGGCATATTTTTGATTTTCCTTTGAGCCTTGCGGATGAATCCCAGCTGAATTTGATTTTCAACAGGTTTCATAATAATGCCGGCAAAAATCACAAAAAATGGGATGAGGATATCGGCAAGTAAGAATCCAAATGTTATGATATAAACATCCGGAACATATCCTGATAGTTTGAGTCCGGTATTTACGCCAACAATCGGTAATATCGGGAATAAAAGAAGAATCGGGATAATGAGTCGTTTGATTCTGTTAGTATATACCAGTGGTTTCTTTTGCGCTTTTTGGAAAAGAGAAACATCCAAAAACCATCCCGAAACAAATATTGTTATTACAACAATTGGCGCGGTTTCGGTGAGATAACGAGACAAGAAAATCAAAAAAAGCAACAATAGAAGATTGGTAAGCGCGTATTTACCATTCATGGGNNTAGCGCGTATTTACCATTCAATACATGCGAATTCCAATACTCTCTCAGCCAGTCCCAAAATTCGTTGATTTTGTAACCGTTCAGCTGAAATGTATGTAAGAAAAATTTTGACCTGTACCAGCTGTGTCGGATAAGCACCAAACACATTATGATCAATAATGCCTGTACAAAGATCAGATAATTTCCCAATTCTATGGCTGTTTAACTATGATAGATTCCGTTTTTAAAATTGGCTTAATATAACAAGTTATTCTATCTTTAAATGCTCAATTAATTGATTACAAGAGAAGATTCGGAGAATTCCCCATTATGAAACTGATTATCCCTATGGCCGGTAAAGGTACCCGCTTGCGTCCACATTCACACACCACGCCTAAACCATTGTTGCCTGTAGCCGGTACTAGTATTGTGGAACGAATAGTTCAAACTTTTTCGCGCACTATTAATCGAACGGTCGACGAGATCGTTTTCGTATTGGGTGATTTCGGTAGTCAGGTTGAACAAGACCTAACTGCAATGTGTGAAAGACAAGGTGCAACAGCCAGTTTTTACAAACAAGATGTCGCAAGGGGAACCGCTCATGCTGTTAATTGTGCTGCCGAGAAATTAGTTGGTGAGGTTATTATTGTATTTGCAGACACATTGTTCGACACCAAAGTAAAAGTTAATGTGGACAACGCTGATAGTGTTATCTGGCTAAAGGAAGTTGAAGATCCATCCAGATTCGGAGTAGCCGTTCAAACAGAAGGTCGTATAACCGGATTCGTTGAGAAACCGAAAGATTTTATTTCAAACCTGGCTATTATCGGTGTCTATTACTTCAAGGACGGTGAAAATCTCCGTAAAGAAATTCAAAAGCTAATTGATGAGAATATTACCGGACATGGAAATGAGTATCAGCTAACCGATGCCATCGACTCAATGCTAAAAGATGGAAAAGTATTTAAGTCGGCTACCGTTGATGAATGGCTCGATTGTGGAACCATCCCAGCATGGTTAGATACATCTGCTGCAATCGTTGAAAAAGAAATGAAGCCCATCGATGCGTCCAGATTTCCGAATTCCACTATTTTACCACCGGTTTATATTGGTCAGAATGTTGAAATAAATAATAGTACAATCGGTCCAAACGCAAGCATCGCCGTCGGTGCAAAAATATCCGGTTCTGCAATAAGAAATAGCATAGTATTGGATAGAGCCATTGTAGTTGACTCTGAATTGGAGAATGCGACTATCGGATTTGATACTCAGGTTACCAATTTGAGAGGATCAGCACACATCGGTGATCACTCTGTAATCGATGCGAACTAAATAAACTGATCTAATTTTAGATTTTCGTTTGCCCCTTTTAGCGGATCATGAACTTCGTTGTGATTTTCTTCCGGCTCGAGGTGAATTGTGATAATGGCATCACCATCTATTGCATTTATTAGCCTTTTCTCGAGTTCAGTTGCTATGTCATGTGCCTCTTCCAGGCGGATATCCTTATCAAACAAAGCATGAAGTTCAATCCATGTTGTTCTGCCAGCAGTACGATGACGAAGTCCGTGCCAACTCTCAATCCCACCGGGTAGATTATTCTGAAGCACCTCTTTGATCAGTTTATCCTGAGATTCATCTACGATATCCATAATTCCACGGAAAGCAAATCGTACTAATCTAAACCCTTCATACATGATATATGCCGCCACGATCAAAGCCACCAGAGAATCCAGAATGGTGAAATTCGTGTATTTAATTAGAATTAGGGTCACTACCACACCCGCGCTGGTATAAACGTCCGTTAAGGTGTGTTTACCGTTACCCTTTAAAATATTATTCTTTTCTTTTTTGCCCACATAGGTCAAATATGTGCCGAGAATCAGGTTTACCGTCCCTGCAGCTGCCACGACCAAAATACCTTCTTCAAGATTTTCAGGCTCCAATCCTAAAATCAGGTGCTTTATTGATTGATAAATAATCATGAATCCGGCCATGATGATAACACTTCCTTCAACACCCACAGACAAAAACTCGATTCGTTCATGACCATAAGGATGTTTCTCATCAGCCGGACGAGAGCTCAAATACACACCGTAAACACTAAACCCAACCGCTAAAACATGAACGATAGATTCGGCCAAATCAGACAAGACGGTATTACTACCTGTGATTAAAAAACCTGCAAATTTAATCGCAAATGAGAGAAATGATACCGCAAAACTAATCTTTATTGCTGTTAAAACCTTTGATTGACTCATAGGATTGCGAAAATTTTGAATATATATGCCATACCAGGCTGAATAGGAGTAACTTTCGTCGTATTTTGAAGACCTAAGTAAAATAAGAATAGTTTTGATTGGAATAGACCCAAAACACGAAAAGATTTTCCGAATTGTTTCGGATGCTGCCCGGCAAATTAACCAGCCTGTTTATGTAGTTGGTGGATTTGTGCGCGATTTTTACCTGAAACGAGATCGTTCAGGTGAGGATTATGATATTGATTTTGTCACTGTTGGATCCGGAATTCTGTTGGCCGAAAAAGTTGCTGAGTTGCTCAATGTCACAAAAGTCTCTGTTTTTAAACAATTCGGCACAGCTCATATTGCTCTGGAAGGATACGATCTGGAATTTGTTGGTGCTCGTCGGGAAAGTTATCAACGGGATTCCCGAAATCCGGTTGTAGAAGACGGAACTCTTGAGGATGACCAGAAAAGAAGAGATTTCACAATCAATGCCCTGTCCTGTTCACTGAACGATGATACTTTTGGAGAGCTGATTGATCCGTTTGGTGGGATAACAGACCTGAATCATGGGATTATTCGAACTCCATTAGATCCCGAAATGACGTTCAATGATGATCCACTTCGAATGATGAGGGCCATTAGATTTGCTACACAATTAGATTTTGAAATACATCCAGACACTTATGCATCCATAACAACGCTAAAAGAACGGATTCAGATCATTTCTGCAGAGAGAATTTCGGATGAACTCAATAAAATTATTCAATGTCCGGTTCCTTCGAATGGTTTTCGCATGTTATTCGAGACCGGATTACTGAAAGAGTTTTTCCCGGAAATGCATGACCTCCATGGTGTCCAGATTATTAATGGAGTCGGACATAAAGATAACTTCTGGCACACACTTCAGGTATTAGACAATGTTGCCAAAGTCTCCGATAACATTTGGTTACGATGGGCAGCGATCTTGCACGACATCGCTAAACCTCCGACTCAACGTTATTATCCCGAAATTGGCTGGACCTTTCACGGACATGATGCATTGGGTGCGACGTGGTCAAAACGAATTTTCAAAAGATTCGGATTGCCGTTGGATGATAGGCTGAAATATGTCCAAAAACTTGTACGTCTCCATTTGCGTCCCATAGCACTGGTTTCAGAAATAGTAACTGATAGTGCAATCAGAAGACTTTTGTTCGAAGCTCAGGATGATATTGACGATTTAATGACCTTATGTCGGGCTGATATCACGAGTAAAAATGACAAAAAAGTCAAAAAATACCTGGAGAATTTCGACCATGTAGTTGATCGTCTTCGAGAAGTTGAAGAAAAAGATCGAATTAGAAACTGGCAACCCCCGGTCCGTGGTGAAGAAATTATGGAAAAACTGGGATTACCTCCGGGTCCGGCTGTGGGTAAAATCAAGAAAGCGATTGAGAATGCAATTCTTGAAGGAGAAATTCAAAATGATTATGATGAGGCCCTGGAATATATGTTTAAAATCAAAGATGAGGTACTGGCTATATAATTAGCGCGTTTTAAACCCCATTCCACCGATAAATTCATTCAACCGATTATGAGTAACGTTACGTACATAGCTAAATCATATGCCAAGATAAACCTTGGATTGAGAGTCATTGACCGCTTACCGGATGGATATCATGAAATTGAAACCGGGTTTGTATTTATAAATTGGTATGATCGTTTACAAGTAACAAAAGCCACCGAAACAGTATTCAGATGTAGTAACAAAGACTTGTCGACCGGAAAAGATAATCTGGTCATGAAAGCAGTTGATTTGATGCGCAAGCATACTGGAAAGAAGCTAAATTATCATATCCAGTTAAGCAAAATGATTCCATTAGGAGCCGGACTTGGTGGGGGTAGTAGCAATGCCGCAGTCATACTTAAAATGATCAATCATATCGAAAATTTTGGATACTCAGATGATGAATTATCTAAACTGGGGGTAAAACTGGGAGCCGATGTTCCTGTTTTTATCCATGGTGAGACTGCAATCGGATCAGGAATCGGTGATAAACTTGAATTTATTGATATTCAACCCGACTTGTTTATTGTAACTGCATATCCTGGATTTCAAAGTAGTACCGCCGAAGCCTATCGATATTGCCAACCTTATCAGGATGAAACCCTAAACGTAAGAAAAATCCTGCTAAATGATGATCCATCCGAATGGAATCTATTCTTGATTAACGATTTAGAGCCACCGGTCATTGAAATTCATCCATTCGTGGGTTCTCTTAAAGATCAATTTTATGATTTAGGTGCAATTTATGCTTCCATGAGCGGAAGTGGGTCGTCGGTGTATGGTCTTTTTGATCAAGAGTTTGCAGCAATTGAAACGTTTGAATATCTGAAAACGGAGGGTTATGAGGTCACGTTAACCAGTCCGCATTTTGAGATTGATAAAGGTATTTACCCCAAAGCATAAATATTTTCCGTATTTTAAAGAAAAGTTAAGCGCTTACATTTTACGTAAGTTATTGATAAAACTAATTAGATTTGAATGCCAAAAAATATAGAAATTCGCCCTAGAACCGGGCTTGATATTGCATCGTTGAAACAGGGATATGAGGAACATTTAAAATATACACTCGCAAAAGACCAGTACTCACAAACTGAATGGGATGAGTACAAATCTGTTGTTTTAGCTATTCTGGATCGGTTACATCATCGGTCAATTGACACCCAACAATCATACTACAAAAATAACGCCAAGCGGGTTTATTATATCTCAATGGAGTTTCTTATTGGACGTATGCTCGATAATGCACTCATAAATCTTGGGATTCAGGATGAAGTCCGTGAAGCACTCGCAAAAATCGGAATTGATTATGATGAGCTTCGTGAGGTTGAAAATGACGCCGCGCTTGGGAATGGTGGTCTGGGTCGTCTGGCAGCCTGTTTCTTAGATTCAATGGCTACATTGGGAATTCCTGGATATGGCTACGGGATTCGTTACGATTATGGAATTTTTTACCAAAAAATTGTTGATGGATTTCAGGTTGAGCGACCAGATATGTGGTTACGTTTTGGCAACCCATGGGATATCGTGCGACCAAAAACAATGTATCCTGTGAATTTTTATGGCAATTCAGTCCCTTATACCGATGATAAAGGGAATTTAAGATTCAGATGGGAAAATACCCATACGGTTATGGCAGTGGCATATGATATGCCGGTCCCGGGTTATAAAAATGATATTGTAAACACACTTAGGCTTTGGAAAGCGGCTTCATCCAAGTCGCTCGACTTATCCAGTTTTAATCAGGGTGAGTATATTAATGCTGTTCGGGATATGCAGTTACACGAAAATATTTCTCGTGTATTATATCCGAATGACAAGGTATTTGTTGGACAGGAACTAAGACTCAAACAAGAATATTTCCTGGTTGCATCAACGCTTCAGGATATTATCAGACGATTCAAGAAAATCAATAGCGACTGGAATACTTTCCCCGATAAAGTTGCAATTCAATGTAATGATACCCATCCAAATCTTGCAATTCCGGAATTGATGCGCATTTTGGTTGATGAAGAGGGGCTGCATTGGGACACCGCCTGGGACATCACAACAAAAACGATTGCTTATACTAACCACACGATTCTACCGGAAGCATTGGAAAAATGGCCTGTGTCGTTGATGCGAAACATGTTGCCACGCCATTTACAGATCATTTATGAAATCAACAAACGGTTCCTGAATACTGTTCATGAAGTTTTTCATGATGACATCAATAAAATTCGCCGGATGAGTATAATCAGCGAGGGAGAAAATCCTTCCGTACAAATGGCGAATCTCGGAATCGTTGGCTCACATAAAATCAATGGAGTTGCTGCTTTGCACTCTGATTTGATTAAGAAAACCATTTTCCGTGATTTCAACGACCTCTGGCCCGAAAAATTCACAAATAAAACCAATGGAATAACTCCCCGCAGATGGTTAAAACAATGTAATCCTGGACTTTCCTCGTTGATTACATCTAAAATTGGTGATGGATGGGTAACTGATCTCGATCAACTTAAAAAAATTGACAAGTTTGCTACTAATAAAAGCTTCCAAAAAGAATTCTCAGCTATAAAAAAACAGAACAAGCAAGTTCTGGCTGATTACATTGAAAAACAGAACGGTGTAAAAATTAATGTGAACTCAATTTTTGATGTTCAGATTAAGCGTATCCACGAGTACAAACGCCAATTGTTGGCAGCTTTACATACTGTAGTTCTTTATAACAGAATCAAAGCCAATCCGTCAGCTCCATTTCAGCCCAGAACCGTAATCTTTGCCGGAAAAGCGGCTCCAGGTTATGTAATGGCCAAAAATCACATCAAGTTTATTAATAGCATCGCTGATGTCATCAATAATGATAAAGAAGTTGGTGATAAACTGAAGTGTGTATTCATTTCGAATTACTCGGTAAGTTTAGCTGAGAAAATTATTCCTGCTGCGGACCTATCCGAACAGATTTCAACTGCCGGAATGGAAGCATCAGGAACCGGAAATATGAAATTTGCTCTCAACGGTGCCATTACAATTGGAACTTTGGATGGAGCAAATGTTGAAATCCGCGAAGAAGTTGGCGATGACAACATCTTCATATTTGGACTCAAAGTTGAAGAGATTGAACATCTTCGAAATGAAGGGTATAATCCTTATGATTTTTACAATTCAGATGAAGAGCTCAAAAAAGTAGTCGATCAGGTTCGTAGTGGCTTTTTTAGTCCAATTCAAACTGATCTATTTGCTGGTATCGGTCACGCTCTGCTTGAAGGTGGGGATTATTACATGCTTTTGGCCGATTTCAGAGCATATGCCAATGCTCAGTCCGAAGTTGAAAAATTATATCAAGATCCGGCCGAGTGGTATAAAAAAGCAATCCACAACGTTGCGCGGATTGGTAAATTCTCATCTGATCGAACAATTTCTGAATATGCATCAGAAATATGGGGAATTAAATGATTTTACTGATATTTACGTGGTAAACACGTATAATTCCATTATAAACAACACTTAAAGGTGCTAATTCGAGTCGTTTTCACACGGCTCGAATACTTTTATCTACTTTATATCTCTAAATTATCACCCAACCAATTTCAATATGAAACTTCGAAATCTACTTTTTGCATCGTTGGTTCTTACATTCGGCGTTGCTGCTTGTGCATCTGATACCTCATCAGTTGAACTATCAGATTCCGAATTTGTGTACTTCCCGCTTCCAGCGGACCTGACTTCAGGCGTTATTAATTCACAAGACCAAAACTTTATAGTCCAAGAGGTCGTAACCGGACTCAATGGTGTGCCATGGGGAATGGCGTTTCTTCCGGATGGTACGGTTTTGATTACAGAGCGTGGAGGAAACTTAAGACGAGTAGTAAACGGTCAATTACTTCCTGACTTTGTCGAAAATGTACCGGCAGTTTTTTCACGCGGACAAGGTGGTTTATTAGATATAAATCTACATCCTAATTATGATGAAAATGGTTGGATTTATATTTCATACAGCGAACCTACCGGTGACCTGGCACACACATCTATCATCAGAGCTAAACTGGATGGAAATGCTCTGACTGATATTGAATCTATTTTCAAAATTGAGCCATATACAGATCGTGGTCACCACTTTGGAAGTCGTATCGAATTTGATAATGACGGTTATCTATATTTTACGATAGGCGACCGTGGTCAAATGTCTGATGCTCAATTACTTAATGTTTATGCTGGAAAAACTTTCCGTATTCATGATGATGGACGAATTCCAGAGGATAATCCATTTGTTGGTCAAGAAGGTGCTCGTCCGGAAATCTTTACTTATGGAAACAGAAACCAACAGGGATTAGTAAAACACCCCGTAACCGGTGAAATGTGGGCTCACGAACATGGTCCACGTGGTGGTGATGAAATCAATATCCTTCGTGCAGGAAATAACTACGGATGGCCGGAAATCTCCTATGGTATAAATTATAACGGCTCCATAATCACTGAAGATACTGCTCGTGCAGGCATGGAACAGCCAATTCACTATTGGACTCCATCTATCGCACCATCAGGGATGATTTTTGTTACCGGGAATAAATATCCAAACTGGAATGGCAACCTTTTGACCGGATCATTGAGCTTTAAATTCATTCAACGAACTGTGTTCGATGGGACAACTGTTGTTAAAGAAGAGAAGCTGCTTGAGGATATTGGACGTGTCAGAAATGTTAGACAGGGTCCTGATGGATACATCTATTTTGCAACTGAAGATGGAAAAATTCAGCGACTTGTTCCTGTAGAATAGTTTTAGCGCTAGCGATTAAATAAAAATCTCGCTCTCTGTCTCGATGATAATCGATTCAAAGAGCGAGATTTTTTTGTTTAATTGATTCAGCTGTAGTGACATTCACTTGCTTTTGCTAAATGAATTACCATAATGCGTGGCACGGACGATAACGGGATCAGATTCCGTAAATAGTGAGCTTAGCTCAGTACAAATCGAAATGTAATTACACCAAACTGACTATCCTGTGGGGCATTGTTAGGAAGACGTGAAAATCTCCAGCTTCTAAGGGTTCTGGTAATTTCAGCTTCGAGCTCCGGATTCGATCTTCTAATTGGCTGAATTCTTCCAACACTTCCATCCGGACGAACTTCAAAACGAACTGTAATTACAGCTTCTACTTCAACTTGATAGTTTGGCAAAGGTTGTACTAAAGGCGAACGTTGAATATTACCCTCCCATTCAAGCTGGTAAGGCGCTGAACGAACCGGATCTATACCTGTGCCCTGGTCTGCATCAACACGGCCACGTACGCCACGTACATCGCCACTGGACTCAGCACCTTCTCTTTCAATATTGTCACGTTGTGCTCGTTGCTCAACCGGGGTCGCTTCTTCACTCACAACATCCGTTGTCTTAGTAGGATCAATTCGTTCTGTTTCGGGTGTAGAAATAGGTTCTTCTTCAACTTTTTCTACTTGATCCGGTAAATCAACTTCTTTTGACAACTGATCATTTCGCACAACCGGAGTCTCGTTTGGATTCTCGCGTTCAACTGGTTCAGGTGTTGTGACATTTGAAGGATTTCGTCGTGTGGCAACCTCTTGATTACGTTGCTCATTAAACTGAGCAGTAGTCCCATCTCTAAATTCACCAAGAGTAATCTCAATCATAGCTGCTCGATCCAAATCCGGACCTCCGGCATAAATCAACAATGTGATTATTATGATAACTGTATTTACAAGTGATGTAAATATCAGACCAAAACGTTCTTCTTTAGTGAATTTTTCTTCATTCATGATCACCGACCTCCAAGTTCGGTAGCCATCATAATGCTTAAATTAAGCGATTTTCCGATATTCATAACATAAACAGCATCATCCACCTTTGCGTCTTTATCCGCCCGCAAAACCATCATTGCCTGTGGATTCTCCTGATACTCCTGCCGAATCTTGCCCGCCAGTGTACCACGAGGTGTTAACTCACCTGCCACATAGAAACTACCATCAGCGGTAATAGTGACACTTATATGTCGTCTTTCACTCACAGTTTGAGAATCAGCTTGCGGCACATTCACTTTAATAGCAAAATTGGTTACAAATGAAGATGTGAGCAAGAAGAAAATCAACAATAACAACACAATGTCAGTCAATGACGATTGTGTGAACATCGACAATGGTTTTCGAGATTCGTTTTTATCACGAAATTCCATTATTTCACCACCACAGGTCTTTTGTTAGCAGGTTTTTGCAACAATTCCATAAATTCAGTTGAAGCAACCTCCAGCCCAAATATGGTTCGATTAATCTTATTTAAAAGATAGTTATAGAACCCGAAAGCGATAATACCCACAAAAAGCCCAAAAGCTGTCGTAATCAAAGCTTCCCAGATACCACCTGCAAGCACACTTGGATTCACGTTTCCCTGAAGTGACTGAATTTGCATAAATGCATCAATCATCCCGGTTACAGTACCTAAAAATCCGAGCAAAGGCGCTACACCGGCAACGGTAGCCAACCAGTCCATTTTGTTTTCAAGCCTGTAGGTTTCCTTTTTACCGGCATTTTTGATCGCGTCTTCTATATCTACTAACGGTCTACCAAGGCGATTTATTCCTTGCTTCAAAATTCTGGATAGTGGTTTATCCATTTGGTCGCAGTACAAAATGGCCTGACGTGTATTTCCTTCACGGAGCATATCTTCAACAGAAGACAAAAATTTGTCATTGTCCATCTGTGAATTATTCAGAAATCTCCATCGTTCAGCGATTACGTAGATTGCTAAAATCCACAATATCCCGATAGGAATCATTAAAATCCCACCATCCACCAGTATACTAAACAGATTTACCGAACTGCTGGCATCGTCTATAATCATCGTCGTGTCAGCATCAGCCACACCACCTTGAAGTAACAACATGGTTAAGTATAAGTACATAAAATATTAGTTTTGGGTCGGTTATTTAGTTTATTCTGGCAATAAAATTTCGGGATCTAAACGGCTCCGGAAGCTTCGTTAGTTCTGATTGGGCGACATCTGCTGTGGCAAACTGTCCAATTCCTACTCGAAATGTTCTTCTTCCTTGCGGACCATTTGCCTCACGTACTAAACAACGTAAATTTAGTTGTGTTATTTTATCACACTCTATTTGCGCAGCTTGCCTGGATGGAAGCGAATGGACTATAATTGAAAATACGGTGCCTTGTAATTCTGCAACAGGGCCGGTCAGTCCGAATGATGTATTTGTTGAGGATGATTCAACAAATCCTGTTTGTTGGGATTGAGTATTTTGATTGCCTGTAGGTGTAGCCTGCGTATTATCAGCTGGTTCAGGCTCATTCTGTGGTGTGGCTACAATCGGATCACTTACTTGAGCAGCAGCGGCCTGAGTAGATTGTGTACTTCCGGTTGGAGTTGATTCAGCAATATCTGAACTCGCTTCTGGACCGATTTCAGTCCCTGCGGTTTCATCCACAACATCAACCGGAGGTTCAGGATCATCGTCGGCAGAACCCAAAGGAATAGATTCTCCTGTCTGAAACGATTCTACCCCTTCCTGTTGATTATCTGTAGCATTGGTATCTGTTTGTTGTGGTGCCTGCACCACTAAAGTTTGTGATTGTGTATTCGTTTCGCTTCCAGGACCCATCAAAAACCACCATGCCCCACCACCAATTAAAGCAACGATCAGAACAATTGCAGCGATAGGCAAAAGCTTACCAAATGATAACTTTTCTTCAGATTCTGCTTCTTTGATAGATACTACACGAGGTCCACCGGAATCATATTCAACGTTGGTCTCACCATTACCTTGATCTGACTCTGTATCTGCTGATGCAGTTTCATCCATACCAAATATATCATCCGAATCGGTTGATTCTTCTGAACTATGAAGAGTATTATCTGCCACTTCGTCTGTTTTACTGTCAACTGTACTATCATCATCAAAGAATTCATCCAATACAGATGGAATCGCTTTTGTTGATGCAACCGGAATAATCGCGGGTCCATCTGATCTTTCTTCCTCTTCATCAGAGTGATTCAGTGCTTTTCCAATTTGTTCTTCAAGTGATTCTTCATTAGAGGACTCAAAAGCCTCATCAGATTCAGCATCCGTCTCAGTTTCCTCTGAACCTAAACTTTGCTCATGCAAATCCTCATTCAACCCTTCGTTGAAATCATCTGTGAAATCACCTTTTGTTTCATCATCAATAAGTTCTTCATTAAACTCAGAAACCTTGTTGTCAATGAGAATACTATCACCCTCACCTAAATCTGCAAATGGATCATCCTCATATGATTCAGTTCCAAGATCATTATTTTTGAGTTCCTCAAGTGCAGCCAGTTCTTCTGGATCAAGATCAGCAGATACACTTTTCGGTTGTTCTAACTCAACTTCAGCCTGATCATCCGATTCAAATGGAGCATCATCGACAATATCTTCAATTTCAGAATCTGCCTCATCAGTCCTTTCCTCTTGTTCAACCAGATCTTCGTCTTTGGTTTCTTCCATTTCATCGGCGATCCCTTCGTACGGATCTTCTTCTCCGGCAACGTCTTCATCCACAATTACTATATTAGATGTTTTGACTCCGGGCTTATCTATATCTCCTTCAATACTTTCCGCTGGAAATAGAATGTCAGGCTTGTCGATATCAACCGGCATCAATCCTTCGTAATTATAATTGATTTCAGATGCAAAAACCGGTGCTACATTAAACGACAAAAATCCTTCTTCAACAAGAAATTCACCAAACCCGTTAATGGAAAATTTGTCGCCTTTATTGGTCGCTTTTTGAATATCGGCCATCAGCTTATCGAATTGGCTCGAAATCGATGCTTCATCACTACCCAAATGATCACATAATAACTGAATTAACTCTTTTTTTGATATTTTCATCGATTTGTCCCCTCGCTTTTAAATATCAAAACGTCTTTTGGGGGAAGAATGACGGTCTTACCATCCGATTCTTTTCTGGTAGTTTGCTGTTTATGTTCTACATGAAATGTTCCAATCCCATCGAACGCAACGGTTTTATTTGAGAGTAGTTGCTCTCGAAGTACATGAACAAGACCTTTTTCAAACTTTTTAGTCATACATCTTTTAGAATTTTAGCATAATCCCACCATAGACCTGAGCAGGAAGTTCGTCATATCCCACCCATTTGGTATATCGCTGATCTAACAAGTTAGTAACTTTAATATAAGCTCCAATTTCACGTGATGCCCAAAAATCATATTTAGCATTTAGCAGGATGTAACCACTACTATCATCTCGTCCCGGAGCCACTTTTCTGCTTCCGGTATAATCGGTCCACATCTGTAATTTCGAGCGTGTTGTAAACGCATAAGTTCCACCGGCCGATGCACCAATATTTTCTCTGAATGGGATTTCATCCCCATTTTTGTCCCCATGCCATTGTGCATAAACTCCACCATAAATAGTAAATTTGTCGGGCATCAAGTCGTACCAGACCGAAGCATCCCATTTAATGATATTTGCACCATCCAAATAGGTGTAAGCCATTAAATCATTGAAAGGACCCGGCATTTGATCGAATTGACTAAATCGTGGGAGTTCACTATCGAGTGTATAATAGCCATGTCGCAGAAAATGAGTATAATTAATCCCTGACTGCACCTTTAGACCCTGGTAGACATCAACTTCTACTGATGCTTTTGCTGAAACTCCTCGTTCATTTTCGGGATCAGTATAGGTATATAATCGACGATTCGTTCGGCTTAGTCCACTCAAACCGGCATTACGCACAAATCCGGAAACTTCACCTTTTAATTTAAAGTCCGGCGTCAAATTATAAGTTGCATTGATTTCAGGAAAGGCATGTATTAATCCATCTTGTTTTTCATCACCTGAGTAAAATGCTCGTGCGCCAATCTCAGTACGAAGCTTATATCCAATACGAGTACGATACAACAATCCTGCATTTCCGATATACCAGGATTTTTTACCCTCTCCATCAAGATTATATTCTGCAAAATTTCCACCTAGTTGGACTGAAAAAGTATTCCCCGGATTTCTTCCTGCCCAATCTTTACGAATTGCTGCACCATGTTTAAGTTCAAGATGTTCAGCACGTCGGGTTTCTCCGGCAACATCCGCAGAAAGTGCTAATCGATTGAGTTTTTCTACATCTCCTGAGTAATATTTAGTTTCAAGTGCGATATCCAAAAAACTTAGATGATTTTCATTATATCTATAACCAATATTCCCGCCGTATTCGGTCATTTTGTTGTCTGGTGCGACCTCAATACCAGGATAATATTCAACTGGAAGAGCAATCATAGACGAAGCCGGGTCATAGCCGGGGACAGTAAACTCGCTAACTGCCAAATGATTTTTATCCCATCGGGTCGTAAATCCGGCATCCAATCTTGATTTATTACCTAAATAATGAATCAGACCAAGTCCTGCATCCAGATTTCTGAATGAACTGATTTGAGTGGATGATTCTTCTAAATAACTACCGGATGAAACGGTGTTTACATTTCCTGTTATCAATGTATTCTCACCGACAGGCAACCCCATATAAATGTCTATTTCCGGAGCCATATAGTTGCCAATCCCGGTTGTTGACCAGAAATTAAACGCGTCAGGTCGTTTATAATACGTGAATTCCGGTGGTCGGGATCGTTCAAGGTCGCTCAATGGCAAGCTAGCCACAACCTGCTCCGGACTCTCCAAAAAAGGCATCCGGTTGGGATCAATTTGATACACACGAGGCCGTGGACTAAATCCTAAAATTGGTTGGCGCATAATTCCGGGGAATCGCGCCGAAAATTCACCACGTATTTCTATATCCTGAGGGTCAATATCAGGCAACAGAGATCCGGGTGCAGCAGCATCCTGAGCAACAATCATTGCCGG